>CACZTE010000106.1 GCA_902784045.1 uncultured Eubacterium sp.
GCCCCGACCCGCCCGCTTTGGGGAATTCAACCCTGCTATAGCGGATTGCAGGTTACAGAGCACCGCTACCTCTCCGTCTAGTGCGAATGAGATTTTATCACAAATTCGTAAAAGCTGTCAACCTGATTAATCCAGAGCAAACCAATTTTATGAAAGCCTTAAAGTATTTTGAAGTGAACAGCGCTCGCCTTGCATTTTATCCTTAAAAAACTTGTCATGTCCATTCACAGTCTTACATGAGATAAAAGTGAAAAGAATTTAAGCAGTTAAATCCAATTGATGCTTTACACATCAATCAATTAACGGTTCCCATTCATATAATTTATCGGCTTTGATACAGAGTTCTAGCATTTCTTTTGTCACTTTATGAGAAAGCTCGGGTAAGTTATCCAAAGCGAAATAACGAGCGTCCTCCGTTTCGTCGTTAGCCACAAACGCGCCGCCCATACTTTGGCAGAGCATTACGATTTTGTACATGGAAAAAGGCGCGTCGGGACGGTCTTTCAGCCAATCGTAAACAGCAACCAAACGTTTGGGTCTAACAAGCAGCCCCGCTTCCTCGCGCATTTCTTTTGCCACGTTTTGCTTAACGGAAAGTCCAGTGTCCGCCCATCCGCCGGGCAGTGACCATCCGCCGCCGATGCGCTCTTTCACAAGAAGCACGCGGCCGTCAATCACAACGGCTCCTCGCACATCCACTTTCGGCGTTTGATAACCCGTTTCTCCCGCAAAAAGCTCAGTGAGTTTTTCGGTGCTGATGTCGGTATAATTGTTTAAGATTTCAACGGAGATAGCCCGAAGTCTTTCATAGCGTTCACGATCGAAAGGATTTTCGGTGTAGGCCAAGCCGTTTTGAGCGATAGTTTGTATTTCTTTTGCCCAATCCAGCCATTGTGTTTTATTCATTTTTTTCTCCTTGTTTCCCTTTCGGGCAAATTGTTTTGATTGCGTTTTTTTTGAACTTCTTGTATAATAAGCTTATATTGTAATGGTTTTTTTGTCAATGAAAGGATTTGTAAAAATTAAGGAGGTTTTAAAATGACAAAAATATATAAATGCGCGAAATGTGATTTAATGGTTGATATCGTCATTGACGCGGCATGCAAACCCAAATGCTGCGGCGAACTCATGGTCGAACTGGTTGCCAACACCACCGATGCCGCCACTGAAAAACACGTACCTTTTGTCACTGTCGAAGGCAATAAAGTGAATGTGAAAGTCGGCGAAGTCGATCATCCGATGCTCGACGCTCACTATATTCAATGGATTGCCCTGGAAACCGAAAAAGGCGTCCAACGCAAATATCTCAAACCCGGCGAAGCACCGCACGCGGATTTCCTCGTAACCGACGATGACAAACCAGTTGCTGTTTATGAATATTGCAATCTCCACGGCTTGTGGAAAAAGGATCTCTAAATTTTTTTATAGATTAATGAATTAAATAAAACCTTCTGAAATCATTGTTTTTTCAGAAGGTTTTTCTTTTTTAATGTCACCAGATTTTTTGTTTTTGAATCAAACTTTTAGCCTTCTTGTAATGCGTTCTCCCTTGCCATCGGATCAAGTTGATCCCTTTTGAGCTTATAAAACTCATATAAAATATATAGCAAGTTGATGGCGTCAGCAACTACAAACGACGCCCAAACCCAATCGAGTCCTCCAATCATGGAAAACAGCCAGGCAAAAGGAATCAGCAGAATAATTTGACGCAGGAAAGACGAAATCATTGAGACATAAGCTTTGCCCACCGCTTGAAACGCATTGGTTAGGGGGATCGCCATTCCCGCAAAGGGGAATAACCAAGAGATAATGTGAAAACAACGCACACCGATCGCCATCATGTCATCCGAAGCGTTAAACATGCCCAAAAGCTGCTGCGGAAAAAACTGAAACATGATGAGTCCCACAACCATAAAACATTCGCAAATGATAATCGCCACCTTGGCGTTTTCCAAAAAACGCTCGGGCTTTCTAGCCCCATAATTATAACCGTAAATCGGCATAGCGCCCTGACACAAGCCGAAAACCGGCATAAAGACAAAAGATTGGACCTTAAAAAAGACGCCGAAAACCGCCATTGCCGTTGTGCCGTATTGGGCCAAAATCAAATTAAACAGAGTGACCATCACCGATCCGATGCCTTGCATTACAGCAGAAGGTACCCCGACGGTGATAATATCGCGAATGAGCTCCGGGTTAAATTTAAATTTGCGAAGCGATGGATGCAAAATATTGCTTTTGCGAAAGGCCACAATTGCGAGAATATAAATCATAGACAATATTTGCCCGGCAACAGTCGCGATGGCCGCTCCGGCTACACCGAATGCCGGAACGCCAAAATAACCGAAAATAAAAATCGGGTCTAATATAATATTGGTTATCGCGCCGATCAGCTGACCGATCATCGGCTGAATCATATCCCCGGAACCTTGCATGGTCGCAAATCCTGCTTGCGTTAAAACAACGCCGAAAGCAAAAACACAGCAAATCGTTAAATAAATCCCGCAGCCGTTGACAATCTCGGGCACATTGGTAAAGATTCCCGCAAAAGGATACGGAAGCAAAAGTCCAATCACTGCGACAATTAAGGAAATGATTATCGCCAATACAAATCCGTGTTCGGCAATTTGTTCCGCGAGATCAATCTTTTTTTCACCGAGACGCCGGGAAATCCCCGAGTTCATACCGACACCAAGGCCCACTGATAATGAAACAATTAAAAGCTGAACGGGAAACGCCAGGGAAACCGATGTCAACGCCGCTTCACTCAGCTGCGCCACAAATATCGAATCTACGACATTGTAACACGCCTGCACAAACATGGAAATAATGGCCGGAATCGCCATTATGATTAGTAATTTGGGTATGGGCATTGTGCCCATGCGATGTTCCTGTACTTCTGCCATTGGATCTCCTTTTTATTTCTTCTTTTTCTTTTTTTTCGTTTTTTTCGTGGCGATATCCGTCTCAACGGTACGCCCTTTAATATGTTTTCCCGACAATTTTTTCAGCACAGTTTTCGCGACACTTTCGTCAACCTCAAGAAAAGTGCATTTATCGTACATATCGATATCTCCGACTAGATGAGATGAAATGCCTGCTTCTCCGCAAACAGCCCCTAATATATCACGCTTTTTGGCGCCGTCTCTACGCCCGACACTCAAATAAATTCGCTTGGTGTTCTTCGGCATAAAGACATCATCCCGTTTGCGGGAACGTCTTTTTTCATCGCCTTTGGATTTACGGTTCTTTTTATCTCTTTTATGGTCAAAATCAACATTGAGATCATCCATATCACTCCGAAGAGGCAAAAGTGAGCGAAGAAGCACCGCGGCGACAAACCTGGCCTCATATCCTTTTTCGGTGACATCATCAATAATATTTAAATAGCGAATAATGTTGTCATCATCTTCGGCATGCTCAGCAAATTTTTCTTTAAAATGAGAAACCTTAATATCATTGAGCACCTCGCCAGTCGGAATAAGATCGCGCTCGATATGTTTTTTGGTATAATCGGTGATTTTCCGAAGTTTAAATTGATCCCGACGTCTGGCCAGGGTCAAAGATAATCCGTGCTTACCCGCGCGGCCTGTTCTGCCGATGCGATGCACGTAGTATTCTTCATTTTCCGGCACGTCATAATTAAAGACAATATCGACATTTTCCACATCGATTCCCCGGGCCGCGACATCCGTCGCCACCAGAATATTGAGCTTACCGGAAGAAAAACGGGCCAATACGGCAAGTCTTGCCTCCTGACGCATATCGCCGTGAATTTTATCCACCGAGTAACCGCTTTCCTGAAGATTCTGGGTGAGCTCGTCAACAAAATGGCGCGTATTGCAGAAAATCAGCGCTCGTTTTGGTTTATAAACATCCAAAAGACGGGTCAGCGCTTCAAATTTGCGGTGATCATCGATATTAAAATATTTTTGTTCGATTCCGGGAGCGACCATATCTTTCGGTGCGATTTCGATTTTGACGGGATCGTGCTGATAAATCTGCGCGATTTTTAAAATCGGCGCAGGCATCGTCGCTGAAAACAGCGCCGTCTGAACAGGATGATCCACTTGATCTAAAATGAGTTCAATATCTTCGCGAAAACCCATATCAAGCATTTCGTCCGCTTCGTCCAGCACCACCATACGAAGTGCATCAAACCGAAGTGTTCCTCTTCTCATATGATCCATCACTCGTCCTGGTGTTCCCACAACAACCTGCGCTCCGCGTCTGAGCTCACGAAACTGTTTTTCCATCGAAGCTCCGCCAAAAACAGCACTGACACGAATATTCCGCGTGAATTTAAGTAATTTCTCAAATTCACCGGCCACCTGAAGCGCAAGCTCTCTCGTCGGTAAAAGCACCAAAACCTGCGGACTATTAATAGACGTATCAATTTTAGAAACCGCGGGAATAGCAAAAGCCAAGGTTTTCCCCGTTCCTGTTTGACTTTTGCCGATCACATCGGCACCATCAAGCAATATCGGAACAGCCTTTTCTTGTATTTCCGTCATTTCCGACAGTCCCATCTCCGCGATCGCTTCTTTTAAATCATCCCCAATGGATAAAGAATTAAAATCCATGTATTACCTCATTTCATTATTTTGCAACTTTTTCATATTACCATGAAACAAATCATAATGCAATGATTTTAAGCGATAAGCCCTTGTCAATGAACATCCGTCTTTACGCTTGCGTATAAGGACGGATGGACATTGGACAAGGCTAACGGACATGAGCACATAGAGTGATTCCACCCGCTCCGCTCGATAAGTTCGCATGAGCCTCCACCCATTTCATTTGATAA
>CACZTE010000107.1 GCA_902784045.1 uncultured Eubacterium sp.
CAAAGCTTTTTTATGTCGAAATTCGTTCCAAAAAGAAAAGCCGTGCTTAACACGGTGGTTTAAGCACGACTTTGTCTTCGGTCTGAGCCGATTCATAACTGAATCGGCTTTTATCTATTTTTTTGACAATTGGACTGCGCAAAACAAGAAAAATAAGCTATAATAAAAAGACATCATCAAATTTTAAATTGATTGGAGGTATGTTTTGGGAGGATTATTTGGTGTTGCATCAAAAAAAGATTGCGTCAGTGATCTTTTTTTTGGCATTGACTATCATTCACACTTGGGCACGCATCGAGGCGGCATGACTGTCTACGACGGAAAATTTTTTGATAAATCCATTCACAACATTGAAAACGCTCCTTTTCGGACACGTTTCGGCAATGATATGTTGGAGATGAAAGGCTATATTGGGATTGGTTCTATTAGTGATTCCGATCCACAGCCGCTCATCGTCAGAGCACATTTCGGAACCTTTGTTTTGGCAACGGTTGGACGGATTAATAACGCTGACGAGCTGTTAAATGATATGCTTAATCAAAGGCGCGGTCAATTTAACGAACGAACGAGCGGAGAGATCAGTACAACCGAGCTTGCGGCTTCCGTTATTTCGGGAAGCGACAATCTCATAGAAGGCATCCAAAAGGCGCAGCAAGATATCAAAGGATCGATGACAATGCTGGTGCTGACAGCCGAAGGCATTTACGCGGCCAGAGATTATTACGGACGAACGTCTCTGACCATCGGTAAAAAAGAAGATGCATATGCCGTGTCAATGGAAAATTTTGCGTATCAAAATCTCGGCTATCAAGATGAGTATGAGCTTGGACCGAAAGAAATTGTTAAAATTACGCCGGATGGTTTTTCCCAAATCTCACCGCCGGGCGAAAAAATGCAGATTTGCGCATTCCTCTGGACATATTACGGCTATCCGACAGCAAGTTATTCCGGGAGAAATGTCGAAGAAGTGCGCTATCTTTGCGGACAGGCTCTTGCCAGAAGAGATAAACATATGGATGTGGATGGCGTCAGCGGCGTTCCGGATTCCGGTGTGGCGCATGCTCTCGGATATTCCCACGCTTCGGGTCTTCCCTATAACAGACCGTTAATTAAATATACACCGACCTGGCCGAGAAGCTTCATGCCATCCAACCAAAGTCAAAGACTGCATATCGCTCAGATGAAGCTAGTGTCCATCCCGGCGCTCATCAAAGATAAAAAGCTGCTTTTGATAGACGATTCAATCGTCCGCGGAACCCAGACCAAAAAAATGGCAAGTTATCTCTTTGACGAAGGCGCTAAAGAGGTTCATGTCCGCTCGGCATCTCCACCGATTATGTATGGCTGCAGATATTTGAATTTTTCTCGCTCCACATCGGAATTTGATTTGATTACCCACAGAATCATTAAAGAACTCGAAGGAGAAAACTACGAAAAAAATCTTCATCTTTACACCGACGCGAATACCGCCGAACACCAAGCAATGGTTGATGAAATTTGCAAACGCTCAGATTTCACTTCGTTAAAATATATGGACTTAAACGACATGCTCGACGCCATCGGTCTCGAGCCCTGTAAAGTCTGTAAAAAATGTTGGCTGATCAATCGGGAGGAGGATGACGATTAATGCTCGCGCAGATTTACAGCTGCGGTCTTTTGGGTGTGGAAGGCATCATCGTCACAGTGGAGATTGATTTAAACAACGGTGTTCCGGGCTATGCCATTGTGGGACTGCCCGATACCGGGGTTAAAGAGTCCAGAGAGCGTGTGTTTTCGGCAATTAAAAACAGCGGTTATCGTTATCCGCACAAGCATATCACGGTTAATATGGCGCCGGCGGATCTTAAAAAAGAAGGACCGTCTTACGATCTTCCCATCGCCATTGGTTTTTTGGCGGCTTCCGAACAGATTAAAGCGGATCTTTCCGAAATCATGATGGTCGGAGAGCTTTCCTTAAACGGAGATATCAAACGCGTCAATGGCGTGTTGCCAATGACGCTGGCGGCAAAAAAAGCCGGACTGAAAGCATTTATTGTTCCGGAAGACAACAAAAATGAAGCGGCTATTGTCGAAGGTATCGATGTGTTGCCGGTCTCAAATTTATCAGAAGTCATCGCTTATTTAAACGGGTGAGATTGACATTGTGCCCTATCGCGTGGATCCCCGCAAAATGTTAGATGCCGACAGCCAGAATTACAGACATGATTTTTCGGAAATTCACGGGCAGGGAGCCGCCAAACGCGCTCTTGAAATCGCGGCGGCCGGTGCGCATAACGTGCTGATGCAGGGACCGCCGGGATCCGGCAAATCGATGCTCGCCAAGGCTTTTCCGTCAATTTTGCCGGCGTTAACCTTGGACGAGGCATTGGAAATCACCAAAATATACTCCATTGCCGGAAAACTTTCTGACAATATTATGACCCAAAGGCCATTTCGCTCGCCGCATCATACCATTTCACCGGTATCCATCATTGGCGGAGGCTCCTTTCCCAAGCCTGGAGAAGTATCTCTGGCGCATTTTGGCGTGTTGTTTTTGGATGAGCTTCCCGAGTTTCAAAAACAGGCTCTTGAAGTTTTAAGACAGCCCCTTGAGGATGGACAAGTCACCATTTCCAGAGTCAGCGGATCAATTACTTTTCCTTCTGAGTTTGCTTTGGTTGCGTCGATGAATCCTTGTCCCTGCGGCTATTTCGGTGATCCGAATCACGATTGTCAGTGTACGCCCAATGAAATCAGACGCTATGCCGGTAAGATATCCGGGCCGCTTCTCGACCGGATTGATATTCGCATTGAGGTGCCGGCAACGGATTTTAAGGATTTGGAAAATCGTAAACCGGAGGAGACTTCCGAAGCAATCCGTCAGCGCGTCAATCGGGCGCGGGCTATTCAAACCGAGCGCTTTCAAGACGAAGCCGGCTTGTTTTTTAACGCCCAGCTTGAACCCAGACATTTGGATAAATACTGCGCGCTTCATGGCGCGGAAAAACAATTTATGGAAGGCATTTTTAACAAATTAAAACTGAGTGCCAGAGGCTATCACCGCATTTTAAAACTCGCACGTACGATTGCGGATTTAGATGGACAAGAAGCCATCGGCATGACCCATCTATCCGAGGCTGTGGCATATCGATCGGGAAAATAATCTTTCGATCTGCCACCTCGCTCTTATTCTCGTTAGCATACGGACGAATGCTGTGACTTGCGAGATTCACGGATGATTACACCATTTGCTTTGTTTGGAAAGTTTACACGGATATAATATGAATCAAGATAAGATCTATTGGATATGGCTTGCAGGTTTAGAAAATATAGGAAATCGTAAAAAAATAGCATTAACAGAATATTTTGGCAGCGCGGAAGCGGTTTTTTGCGCTGATGAGAGCGCGCTAAAAGAAGCGGGACTCAAAAAAGAAAAAGAGTTAAACGCGGTATCGAAACATCAAAATTTAAGGCTTGCGGAACGCGCCATGGCTTTCATGCAAAAAGAAAGCATCTCATTTCTCACGATTGATGATCCCGAATATCCCGATAAACTCAAAAACATATACAATCCGCCGGCCGTTATTTTTATGAAGGGCAACACAGAGTTGCTCAAGCGAAAGATGAATATAGCCATTGTCGGTTCCAGAAAAGCATCTCCCGGTGGACGAAAACAGGCCGAGACTTTCGGGGCCGCGTTATCCGGCATGGGAATCACCGTGATATCTGGTTTGGCCGAAGGGATAGACAGTGCTGCCCACAAAGGAGCGCTTGACGGCATCGGCTCGACGATAGCTGTTATGGGAACCGGTGTCAACCTTTGTTATCCTCAGAAAAACGCCGAATTGTATTATCAAATTGCTGAAAAAGGACTGCTGCTCAGTGAGTTTTTTATGGACGATCCGGCAAGAACTTTTCATTTCCCTTTAAGAAATCGTATTATCAGCGGTTTGTCCGACGGAGTTCTTGTTGTGGAGGCGCGGAAAAAAAGCGGAGCGCTCATCACTGCGGATCACGCTTTGGAGCAGGGGAAAAATGTCTATGCGATTCCTCAGGATATCAGACTCAGTCAAAGCGTCGGCAGCAATAAGCTTTTAAAAGAAGGCGCAAAACTTGTAACAGAACCCGCCGATGTGTTGGAAGATTATATGGTGGATTATAACCGGAAGAAAACCGACAGTGTCAACCTGCAGAAAACAAAACAGCCAATCTAAGCGAAGAAGAAAAAGCTTTATACAAGCATATGCTAAACGGTGCCCTCACTTTGGATGAACTGGAAATAGTAGCCGGTTTGCCGGTGCCGCGTCTTAACAGCTTGCTGATGATGATGGAACTTAAAAATATCATCAAAGTCAGCTACGGACAAATCTCTTTATTATAGCGGTTTGGGTTTTAAGAGAATGAATACATACACGACGCTTTGCGCGGTTTTATACCGGCAGAGCGTTTTCCTTTGTTTTGTCATTTTGAAGATGAGAAATATTTATATTAAAAAACAAAGCTTAAATGATATTTTTTCGGACAGTGTGATAGGGAAAGTGATAAACACTTTTCAGAAGGCCCAAATAGGATTATAATAAGCATGTAATGATAATGAACAGGGAGAAAAAACGTTGGTCAAGACAGCGGATATAGCTCAATTAAAAACAATTTGGCAAAAACAGCCGGCTCATAAAAGATATCGGGAAAAGGGAAGTAGTGCCGTTTTGGCGCCGATTGTCCTCACGGAAGGAGAAGCATGTATTCTGTTTGAGAAACGATCGGAGGATCTTAAACATCAGCCCGGAGAAATATGTTTTCCCGGCGGTCGCATTGAGTCGGGAGAAAGTGCCCGCGCTGCGGCTGTTCGTGAAACCTGCGAGGAGTTGGTGATTACTCCTGAGCAAATCGAAATATTAACGCCCCTTGATGTGCAAAGCGGGCCGTCGGGAGCGCCTCTTTGGTCTTTTGCCGCGTTGATTCATGATTATGATGGGGGCTATTCGGCACAGGAAGTCGATCACGTTTTTGCTGTTCCCATTACCTGGTTTATGGAACATCCGCCTCAAACAGTTACGATTGATTATGTCAGAGATCTTCCGGAGGATTTTCCCTTTGAACTCATTCCCGGGGGCAGAAATTATCGTTGGCGTGGCCGCCCTTTCGAAATGTATTTTTATAAGCATCCGCATGCTGTTATTTGGGGAATTACCGCTCGGATTGTGATGAGGCTGACAATGATTTTTGCCGGCGATCTTCCGGATGCGCGAATATAGTTCCTGTGTTTGTTTAAATCATTCATACAGTTATAACGGGGAGC
>CACZTE010000108.1 GCA_902784045.1 uncultured Eubacterium sp.
AATTATGGCTATTGTAACAATGAAACAACTGCTTGAAGCAGGTGTCCATTTCGGACATCAAACCAGACGTTGGAATCCGAAGATGGCAAAATACATCTTCACTGAACGCAACGGCATCTATATCATCGATTTACAACAAACCGTTAAAATGATTGATGTCGCTTATAACTTTGTGCGCGACGTCGCGGCGTCCGGAAAAGATGTATTGTTTGTCGGCACAAAAAAACAAGCCCAAAACAGCATTGAAAACGAAGCGAAACGTTCCGGATCTTTCTATGTCAGCCATCGCTGGCTCGGCGGTACTCTGACCAACTACGCCACCATCAGCAAACGAATCGCTCGTTTGAAAGATCTCAAAAACATGGAAGAAGACGGTACCTTCGATCTGCTTCCCAAAAAAGAAGTCATTAAACTTCGCCGTGAACGTGAAAAATTGGAAAAATTCCTGGGCGGTATCGAAGAAATGAAACCCATGCCCGGCGCGATGATTATCATCGACAGTAAAAAAGAACGCATTGCCATTGAAGAAGCACATAAACTCGGTATTCCGATCATTAGTATTGTTGATACCAACTGTGATCCCGACGAAATCGATTATGTCATTCCCGGCAATGACGACGCCATCCGTGCTATCGCTCTTATTTTAAGAGTTTTGGCCGACGCCATCATCGAAGGAAAACAAGGGGAACAACTTGAACCCGAAGAAGCTGTTTCTGAAGAAGTAACAGATGACGAAGAAGACGAAATCGCCGAATAAATCAATCGGATAAATATATTCAAATAAAAGGTAATAAAATGAACGCAAAATTAGTTAAAGAATTAAGAGATAAAACCGGCTGCGGCATGATGGACTGCAAAAAAGCATTGGTCGAAGCTAAAGAAAACATGGAAAAAGCCATCGAAATTTTACGTGAAAAAGGACTCGCGAAATCCGCGAAAAAATCTGATCGTATTGCAGCGGAAGGTGTTGTACAGTCCTACATTCACATGGGTGGAAAGATCGGTGTTCTGGTTGAAGTTAACTGTGAAACCGACTTTGTCGCCAAAACAGACGATTTCCAGAAATTCGCGAAAGATATCGCGATGCACATCGCTGCTGCAGATCCCAAGTATTTATCTAAAGAAGATGTTCCCGAAGCTGAAGTCGCTCACGAAAAGGAAATCCTTCGCGTTCAGGCTTTGAATGAAGGCAAACCGGAAAAAATCGTCGACAAAATGGTCGAAGGCCGTATCAAAAAATACTATAAAGAAATGTGCCTGTTGGAACAACCTTTTGTAAAAGATCCCGATATTACCGTGGGTGATCTGGTCAAAGAACAGATTATGAAGATCGGTGAAAATGTTAAAATTCGCCGTTTTGCCCGCTTCATGATGGGTGAAGGTCTCGAAAAGAAAGAAGAAAACTTCGCCGAAGAAGTCGCAAAACAAATGGCTCAATAAACATTCCGATAATTTTATATTATAATCATATTATTACCGTCAGTTGAACGAACAACCGACGGTATTTTTTTTAGCAACATTATGTTTATCTGATAATACACTGGATGAGTATTTGAGTTTTTCTTCCATAATTACTCAGAAAGAAATAGACGAATATGCAATTCAATGAGGTAAGTAAAGAATGTCTGGTTTAAAAAAGAAAATCAGTAAAATTAGAACTGGTGGTCAGAGCGGTGTGGATAGGGCAGCAATGGACTTCGCCAGAAAAAAAGAAATTCCATTATGTGGTTGGTGCCCGAAAAATGGCTGGGCTGAGGATTATCCTAATCCACCTGGCTTGCTAAATGATTATCCGGAATTGACAGAAACGCCTTCTAAAGGCACTGAACAACGGACAAAATGGAATATGCGCGATGGTGATGCGATACTTACAATCATGCCACATACAACCGCTTCTTCTCCAGGAACAGATGTTGGTTTAAAGGAGGGAATGCTATTGTCTAAACCAATGTTTACTGCTGAAGGACTGGTTGATGTTACGAAAATAATTTTGTGGATTAGAAATCTTCCGGATGGGGTGGAACTTTGCATAGGCGGTCCTCGGGCTAGTGAATGGTCAGAGGCTTATGAAACGACGATGTCCATTCTTTGCGCTGTAGCGGATTGTTATTCGCTTTGATTATAACGAAAATCGGCATAGCCTGACATCTAAGTAAAAAAACATTAACATTAAGACACCGATAAAAATATGTTTTTTGACTGCGCACTGAAAGAGAACAGCCGAGTCGTTTAATTGTAAAAATAGTATTTGTACAGATTGTTATTTTATCTTTTGCTGTTTTTGATGGTAATTTGAATAGGCAAAAATTTTTATTTGAAAGATAAAAAAATTCATTTTGTTATTGATTTAACAAAGAAAGCCTGTTATAATATTATCAAAGTTTTCGAGAGCTTATCAATAATAACAAATCCTTTTGGCCCATTACAATCATGCAAAGGAGTTTAAAATGCAACGTTTTACAAATCCAAGAGATATCTATCACGGTGAAGGTGCGCTAGAAGTATTGAAGACCCTCAAAGGAGAAAAAGCCGTTATCTGTGTTGGTGGCGGTTCGATGAAACGCTTTGGTTTTTTAGATAAAACAAAGGCTTATCTGGAAGAAGCGGGCATGGAAGTCGCTTTAATCGAAGGCATTGAACCCGATCCTTCCGTAACGACGGTCATGGACGGAGCTCAAAAAATGCTGGACTTCGGTCCTGATTGGATCATTGCTTTAGGTGGCGGTTCACCCATCGATGCGGCAAAAGCCATGTGGATTAAATATGAATATCCGGATTGCACCTTTGAAGATATGTGCAAAATTTTCGGTATTCCGGAACTTCGCAAAAAAGCTAAATTTGTCGCTGTTTCATCCACTTCTGGAACAGCGACGGAAGTCACCGCTTTTTCCATCATCACCGATTATGACAAAGGCATTAAATATCCCATCGCTGATTTTGAAATCACGCCGGATATCGCCATTGTTGATCCCGAACTCGCGCAGACCATGCCCCAAAAACTTGTGGCTCATACCGGTATGGACGCGATAACCCACGCCATTGAAGCTTATGTTTCGACAGTTGCTTCGGATTTCACTGATGCTCCTGCACTGTTTGCCATGGATCACATCAAAGATGATTTAGTTAAATCTTATAACGGAGACACCGAAGCCCGCGCGCGGATGCATAATTCTCAATGCCTGGCGGGAATTGCCTTCTCCAGCGGTCTTTTGGGAATCGTCCACTCTATGGCGCATAAAACCGGCGCTGTTTTTGCCGATCAGGGAGCGCACATTATCCACGGTGCGGCTAATGCCATGTATTTGCCCAAGGTAATCGCGTTTAACGCCAAAGATGAACGCGCCGCGAAACGCTATGCCTACATTGCTGATTATATGAAACTCGGAGGAGAAACCCAGGAAGAAAAAATCGCCGCTCTCATCGCGTATCTGCGCGGTATGAATGACGATCTCAACATCCCGCATTGCATCGCGCACTATGGCGCTGACAGTTATCCGACCGAAGTTGGTTTTGTTCCTGAAGATGTTTATAAAGAACGCCGTCACGATATCGCCGTCAACGCGATCGGTGATGCTTGCACAGGATCTAATCCGCGTCAGCCTTCCGTTGAAGAAATGGAAAAACTCCTTGACTGCGTTTATTACGATTTGGATGTGGACTTTTAATCGGGTCCAATCTACGAAACTGACTTCAATCGATTTTCACAAATATTTATCCGGCGCTTCGCTTTTTGAAAGCGAAGCGCCGGCTGTTTTTTGCAGATTTTATCAATTGACGCGTTAGATTTTTCATTCGGTGAAGATAATTTAAACAAATTGTCTCGTATCATTGAAAAACGTCAAAATTTACTTTACATTTTTTCAAAAAAGAGTATAATATAAATAACAATATCATTTGATTTTTTAAATGATTATTTAAAACAAAACTTATTTATCTCCATATCATCAAGTGATTATGCTTTTGCCTTCGGTGAGGGATTTGAGATAGATTGTGTTTTGATTACATGGGGTTTGGTTAGGGAGCACAGATTGTGTTCTTTTTTTGTGAAGTCTTTCCTTGAAGGCAAATATCTTGAATAATTTGAGATAATATGTTATAATAATCTAATGCTGGAGGTCCATATGAACTTAGAGTACAAGCGTGTCATGATAAAATTAAGCGGAGAAGCTTTGGCGGGTCCTCAAGGATTCGGTATCGATCCTCCAACGGTATCACGCATTTGTGAGTCTATCAAAAAAGTTTTTGACCGCGGCATCGAAGTTGCTATCGTGGTCGGCGGCGGAAATTTTTGGAGAGGCCGTTTGGGAGAAGGCATGGATAAATCCACAGCCGATTATATGGGAATGCTTGCTACAGTGATCAACGCCCTTTCTCTTCAGGACAGTCTTGAACATATCGGTGTGCCGGTCAGAGTCCAGACAGCCATCGAAATGAAGGAAATAGCCGAACCCTATATCAAACGCAAGGCGGTGCGGCATTTAGAAAAGAAACGTGTGGTCATTTTTGCTGCCGGTACCGGCAATCCGTTTTTCACAACAGATACGACGGCTTCACTTCGCGCGGCGGAAATCGACGCGGACATCATTCTGCTTGCCAAAAACGTTGACGCCGTTTATGATAAAGATCCAGCGGTGCATGACGACGCGAAAAAATACACACATCTGTGTTATTTGGACGTGATTGATAAGGGCCTTAAAGTGATGGATTCAACAGCTATCACACTTTGTATGGATAATGATATTAAAATTTTGGTTTTCGGACTTGATAATCCGGACAATATTTTAAGAGCGGCGATGGGAGAACACATCGGAACAATCATAGAGGGGGAATAAAAATGTTAGATTCTATTCAATTGTACGCCGAAGAAAGAATGGAAAAAGCCACCAATAATCTAAATGAAGCATTGGCTGGACTCCGTGCCGGAAGAGCAAACGCGCATATTTTGGATAAGATTAAAATCGACTATTACGGAACGCCGACACCGATTAATCAGTTAGCGAGTATTGCCGTTCCCGAACCGAGAATGATTACGGTTCAACCATACGACGCTTCATCGCTTAAACAAGTTGAAAAAGCCATTTTGACATCTGATTTGGGCTTTAATCCTTCCAATGACGGCAAAGTAATTCGTCTTGTTGTGCCGCAATTGACGGAAGAAAGACGTAAAGAGCTGGTCAAACTGACTAAAAAATACGGTGAAGAATGTAAGGTGGCTGTCCGCAATGTCAGACGAAAAGCCGTGACTAAGCTCAAAGACGCTCAGAAAGCCGGAGAAATCAGCGAAGACGACTTAAAAGATGGTGAAAACAATATCCAAAAGACAACGGATCAATACATCTCAAAAGTCGATGACATGCTCAAGGAAAAAGAAAAAGAAATCCTTGAAGTCTAAAAATGAATAGATTTAGGCAAGAGTGGGGAGACCCACTCTTGTGTTTTTACTCGGAATATACGAAAACGGAGAATTTTATGGTCAAAGGATCAAAAAAAGAATATCTTTATGAACTACTGAAGCCGCAAACGGAAGCTGCCGGATATGAGTGCTATGATGTTCAATACGAAAAAGTTGGAAAAGATAAAATTTTGACGGTTTTTATTGACAGCCCGGACGGCATCGGATTGGATGACTGCGAAAAGGTCAGTCGTCATCTAAGTGCCTTTTTAGATGAAGTGGATCCAATTGAATCCAATTATCTGCTTGAAGTGTCGTCCCCCGGCTTGGAACGAAAATTAAGTCGCGTTAAACATTATCAAGATAATATCGGCAAAAAAATAGATGTTCGGTTATATCGCGCAATCGATGGAAAGAAAAAAATGACAGTCATTCTTGAAAGTGCGGATGATAACGGAATAACCATCCTTGATGGTTCCACCGAATTAAACATTAAATATGAGGATATTTCAAAAGCCTCGCTTCATTTTGAGTTTTAGGAGTATCAAAAAAGCATGAATGCAGAATTTATTAAAGCGTTGGACGTATTACAAACCGAAAAAGGAATTGATAAAGATGAACTGATCGAAAACATTGAGTCTTCCATCGAATCCGCATATCGCAAACAGCATGACAACGCGGAAACCGTGGAAGTCACTATTGACAGACAATCTGGAGAAATAAAGATTTATGCGATTTGGGCTGTCGTCGATACAGTCACAGACCCGGATAAAGAAATCAGTTTAGAAGATGCCCGTGAAATAGAGCCTGATATTACAATCGGTGGTATCATTAAAGAAGAAGTCAAGCCTAAAGATTTCGGCCGGATTGCGGCGCAGAACGCAAAACAGCTCATTTTCCAAAAAATCAAAGAATCTGAGCGCGCTGTTATCTATAACGAATATCTTGAACGTCAGGATGAACTGATCATCGGAATCATCAGCCGTGTGGACCGCGGAAATCCTCGAAATAATATGCGTGGTAATGTCTATGTGGATATCGGTGATAGTGAAGGTGTGATGATGCCCGCCGAACAAATCAAAACAGAGACCTACCGTCCGGGCAAACGCATTAAAGTTTACCTTTTAGCGGTTAAAAAGACAACAAAAGGACCGCAGATAACATTATCGCGAACACATCCGAATTTTGTTAAACGTCTTTTTGAAGAAGAAGTCCCTGAAATTTACGACGGTGTTGTCGATATTATTAATATCGCCCGGGAAGCCGGATCCAGAACAAAAATCGCGATGAAAGCCAATGACCCCGGTGTTGATCCTGTCGGATCCTGTGTGGGATTTAAAGGCGCCCGTGTCCAGAATATCATCAATGAACTAAACGGCGAAAAAATAGATGTGATTAAATACAGCGATGATATCAAAACATATATTTCAAACGCTTTGAGTCCGGCCAAAGTATCTGAAGTCTTAATCAATGACAACGAAAAGAAAGCCTATGTTGTGGTTGATGATTTCCAATTTTCTTTGGCTATCGGCAAAGAAGGGCAAAATGTTCGTTTGGCGGCAAAATTGACAGGATGGAAAATTGATATCAAAAGCGCGTCGGATTTTGAAAAAACACTTGCAGTCAATCCCAACTTCAGAGAAGAGTGCTTTTCCGAACCATCTGATCCTGATTTGATTATCGGAGATTTCAAACAAGAGATGAACAAAATCATTGCCGAAGAAGAATTATCGGATCCCAAAACAGATTATCCTGAACAAAAGGAAATGAATGCCGATGAAAATGATTCACAAGACGATGATTTTTCGCAAGATGATATAGATGAAATGCCCTCTGCATTATCAAACTGATTAAGTGATATGAAAAGAATACCAATGCGGACTTGCGTCGCATGCCGCGAAAAAAAACCAAAAAAGGATTTGGTACGAATCCTTTTGAATGATGAAAACGGCTTGACCGTTGATCTCACAGGAAAGAAAAACGGACGCGGCGCCTATGTGTGCTTAAATCCAAAATGCGCTGAAAAGCTCAACGCGAAAATGTTAAGCGCCGCGCTTAAATCGTCTGTTTCGGAAAATATGATAAAAGAAATAAAAGCAAGTCTTGAAGACAGCGTGAAGGATAAACAATGTAAACAAGACTAAAAAGGAGGTACTATGGCGAAACTGAGAGTATATCAACTGGCAAATAAATACGAAATACCAAGTAAGGATTTTGTTGCGATTCTCAATCAGTATCAAATACCCGTCAAAAACCATATGAGTGCGTTGACGGATGAACAAGTCCAAAAGTTTGAAGCGGAATATCATCCTGAAAAAAAACAACAAAAAGTCGTTCAAGAAGAAAAACCGACAGAAAAACCCCAAAAAGCTGCGAGCACAAAAAAGAAGGCTAACGAACAAAAAGTGCCAAAAACATCACCGCGTCAGCAAAGCTTAAAGGATGACGGTCAAAAAAGAAAAACCAACGCTCAAAAAAAATCAGAAGATAATCATCCCAAAACCCGTAAGGACAAACAGAAACCTGCCGCTCAAAATTCTAAACCTAATGTGAAACCGGCTGCTGTTTCCCAAAATGAAAAAACAGATAAAAACAGTCAAAGTGGCCAAAACCGCAGACAAAAGACAGAACAAACCAACGAAAGAAAACAACAGTCTAGCCGAAATACACAAAATAAAAATCAAAACGATTCAAAACCGAGATCCGCAAAACAGACACATGATAAAAAACACGGTGCCTCCAACAATAAATACAATAAGCCCTCTTCAGGAAAACAAGGGATGAATAATGAAAGCTCAAAATTCGCCAAAGAGCAGGATCACCGCAACAAGAAAAAGAAAGATCGCTATAAGAAAAACAAAAAAGATGAAAGACCTTTAAAAGTCAAGGATCATAGTAAAAAAGGAAAGACTTCCAGAGCGGTATACAAAAAAATCAAAGCGGAAAACAAATCCGAAAAATTAAAGAATCAAGTATACGAAGTTCCGGAAACACTCACCGTCGGTGAATTCGCCGAAATTTTGGATATCAGCGCTACTGAAATCATCAAAACCTTAATGATGGCGGGAACCATGGCTGCTATCAATCAACAAATTGATTTTGATACCGCTTCATTGGTGGCTGATGAATTGGGTTATGAAATCCAAGAAATCAAAATGGAAGACGTTGTTTCCAAAATTCTGGAAGAATATGACGAAGAAGAGACCGGTAAAGAAGTTATCCGTCCTCCCGTTGTAACCGTTATGGGGCATGTTGATCACGGGAAAACATCCCTTCTTGACCGCATTAGAAAAGCTCATGTCACCGCCGGCGAAGCCGGAGGAATTACCCAGCATATCGGTGCTTATACTGTTAAAATTAAAGGTCATTCCATTACTTTTATCGATACGCCGGGTCATGAAGCCTTTACGGCTATGCGCTCACGCGGTGCCCAGATGACAGATATCGCGGTATTGGTTGTTGCTGCCGATGACGGTGTGATGCCTCAGACAGTTGAAGCGATTAACCACGCGAAAGCTGCCAATGTGCCAATTATTGTTGCCATTAACAAGATTGATAAAGAAGGCGCTAATCCGGAACGTGTCAAACAAGAACTGACCGAACATAATCTGGTGGTTGAAGAATGGGGCGGCGATGTCATCGCGGTACCTGTTTCCGCCAAAAAAGGTCTGAATATCGATGAGCTTTTGGAAAATATTCTTCTGGTAGCTGAAGTAGAAGAACTCCGCGCCGATCCCAACCGTCCCGGAAGAGGATGCGTGATTGAAGCCCGCGTCAAAAAAGGAAAGGGATCAACCGCAAGTCTTTTGGTGCAGCAAGGAACGCTCCACATTGGTGATTCCATCATTTCCGGTACGACTTACGGCCGTGTCAGAACCATGGTTGACGACAAAGGAAGGCGTATTAAAAAAGCCGGGCCTTCTGAACCTGTGGAAATTTCAGGCTTGTCCGGAATTCCCGAAGCAGGGGATGATTTCATTGTCCTGCCCTCCGACAAAGAAGCCCGTCAATTAGCCGAATCTAGGCTTCAGATGGAAAAGAACGCCAAAATGGCGAAATCCAGAGTATCGCTGGACGACTTGTTCTCCAGAATTCAGGAAGGCCAGATTCAGGATATCAATATCATCGTCAAAGCGGACGTACAGGGCTCTGTTGAGGCGATCACACAGTCACTTTTAAAACTCGGAACAGAAGATGTCCGCGTCAACGTCATTCACGGCGCTGTCGGCGCTATCAACGAAACAGATGTTATGCTGGCCTCAACATCAGACGCAATCATCATCGGCTTTAACGTCAGACCCGACAAAAACGCCGTTGACGCCGCTGAAAACGAAAAAGTCGATGTGCGCTTGTATCGCGTCATTTATGATGCCATCGAAGATGTTAAACAAGCCATGCAAGGGATGCTCGAACCCGATTTTGTCGAAAAGGTCAAAGGAAGTGCTGAAGTCAGAAATACCTTTAGAATTCCAGGCGGAACGATTATTGCCGGTGCCTATGTGACTGACGGCAAAATATCACGAAGCGATTCGGTCAGAATCATCAGAGACGGTATTGTGGTTTTCGAAGGAAATCTTGCTTCGCTGCGCCGTTTTAAAGATGATGTTAAAGAAGTGGCTTCCGGATTTGAATGCGGTATCGGCATCGAAAATTACAATGATATCAAAGAAGGCGATATCATCGAAATGTTTGTAATGGAAGCTGTGGCTAAAGAATTATAATCAGGAAGGAAGTGCCGATATGGCTTCTCATCGCATTGAAAAAATCAACGTTCAAATTCAGCGGGAACTCAGCTTGATTATCAGACAAAAAATAAAAGACAGACGCATTCCAACGGATACATTAAGCATTACAGGGGTAAAAGCCACGCCGGATCTTAATGACGCCGCGGTTTTTGTCAGCTTTTACGGAAAAACAGTTGACAAAGAAAAAGCCATAGAGGCGCTGAATAACGCTTCCGGTTTTTTAAGAACAGCGCTAGGCAAAGTCATGAAAACACATAAAACACCGGCACTGCATTTTGAATTGGATGATTCTGTAGACTACGCCATGCATATCGAAGCTTTACTGCAAGACATCAATAACAGAGGATAAGTATGATAAAACCCATTAACGAATCCGTTGTCAATGTTTTTAAAGAGAAGAAAACCTTTCTCATAATGGCGCATCAAAAGCCCGACGGCGATGCCGTCGGCTCTGCTGTCGCGCTGGGATTGGGGCTGAAACAGATTGGAAAAAATGTCGATTATTGGATGGATTCCAAAATTGAAAAACGTATTTCGTTTTTCCCCGAAGTCTCAAATTTTAATCAAAACCAATACGCTGGTCAATATGACGCTTATGTCTTTGTTGACTGTTCAAGCTATGATTATGCCTACAAACCTAATACATCGATGGACAACGGCATTAAAATTGTAATTGATCATCATCTGACAAATATCGGATACGGTGATGTAAACCATATTGAAAACACGTCGGCTTGCGCTGAACTCATTTACAGACTGCTCGTCCAGTTGGGAGCAAGTCATGAGAATCAAATTGCCGAAGCTGTTTATACCGGCATATCCACTGATACCGGCGGTTTCCAATATTCCAGCATGACATCGGACACTTTTGATATTTTAAAGGAGCTTTATGCTTATCCCAACCGTTTCGCTCTTTTAGCTGACCGGCTCCATCGGACAAAAAGTTATAACGAAACAAAATTATACGGAAAGGCCATTGACGCGCTTACCCTTTATGCCGACAACCGATTGGCATGGATAGTGATGGACCACAAAACCATTGAGCGTTTTGGCGGCATGGTAAATGTCGGTGATGATGTTGCCAATATCGGCATCGGAATAGAGGGATCGGTTATTGCCGCAACGGTCAAAGAACATCGTCACGGTGAGTATAAAATATCCCTTCGCTCCGCAGAGCCTTATCCTGTGGATGTTTCCCATATTGCTGATCTTCATGGCGGCGGCGGACATCAAAGAGCCGCGGGATTCAATTATTCCGGGAATTTGGATGATTTAAAAAAAGAGCTTGTTGATTTTTTGCTTGAGAAGAAAGCAGAGATTGATGCTTGTGAATAATCGAAATGAACCTTGCGGAATATTGGCTATCAACAAATCGTCCGGATGGACATCGCATGATGTTGTGGCAAAACTCCGCGGGTTATATCATATAAAAAAAATCGGGCACACCGGCACCTTAGATCCCTTAGCGGAAGGACTATTGCTGGTGTGTGTCGGCAAAGCAACAAAAGTTATCCGTTTTTTTGAACGGGATACAAAGACATACGAAGCGCGAATTTGTTTTGGTGCAGAGACAGACACTTACGATTCGACAGGGACTGTGATTTGCCGAAGCCAACCCTTGTTTTCAAGATCAGATTTGGATCAAGTGTTGACGCGTTTTACCGGTGACATTACGCAAAAGCCGCCGATCTACTCGGCCCTCAAAAAAAACGGGAAAAAATACTATGAATATGCCAGAGAAGGAAAAGCAATCGATATTCCTGAAAGGCCGATTCATATCAGTGAAATTAACATTACAAACGACGCGGATTTTCCGAATGATGTAGACATAAAGGTGACTTGTTCTGCGGGAACATATATCAGAAGTTTGTGTCATGATATCGGTCACGCATTAGGCACCCACGCCTGTATGGCACGTTTAAAACGCCTGTCAGTCGGGAGTGTATCCCTTGACCGGGCGCACACGATAGATGAGATTGAATCATTACCTTTATCAGAGAGAAAAGCGTTATTGACGCCAATAGACATTTTTCTGACTTTTCCAAAAATCTATTCGAAAAGGGAAGGAGACCGTTTTATCGAAAACGGCGGGTTGCTGCATAGTTGGAATACCGATGATGACATTAGCGGTTTGCCCGATAAAGCGCTTGTTCGTCTATACCGCAGTGACGGCCTTTTTATCGGTGTTGGTCAAAAAATCATTTCGGAACAAGATCCTTCAATAAAACCGCTAAAACTGCTGATATAAGCGCTGAGTTAAGAAAGGAACGCATGAAAAAAAATAATCATCAAACAGTGGTCGCTTTAGGTTTTTTTGACGGCGTTCACAATGGCCATAAGAGTTTAATCAATAAAACCGTTACGCTCGCGAAAAAGAATCACTGCCGCTCAGCAGTGCTGACTTTTAAAGAACATCCCCTGAATTTGATATTTCCGGCATACGCGCCGCTTATGATTACAACAAATGATGAAAAAGTCGCAATCATCAAATCAATGGGTATTGATGATGTGTACATCAATGAATTCGATGAAAAATTGATGAATTTATCGCCTGAATCATTTGTGCGTGACTATTTACTCTCGCAATATCATGTGATTCATATTGTTGTCGGCTTTAATTATACTTTCGGATATAAAGGGGAAGGAAATACGGAAAAGCTTAAGGAATTAGGAAAGAAATACGGATTTAGTGTTTCGGTTATGCCCCCTACAATCAATAACGGGCAAACGATCAGCAGTACGCTCATTCGGGATTTGATCGCTTCGGGAAAGGTTTCAGAAGTTGAAGCTTTTTTAGGACGAAAATATAAGATAAAAGGTCATATTGTGGTTGGAAAGCGATTGGGACATACATTCAATATTCCGACGGCAAATTTAGAATTATCTGATAAGGTCATTTTACCCGGAGCCGGCGTGTATTATACGAGGGTACATGTTCGCGGTCAATCTTTTGACGGAATCACTAATTTAGGACACAATCCTACTTTTGAAAAACACCCGTACACGATAGAAACATATATTTATGATTTCTCCGATGATATTTACGGAGAAGCGATGGATATCACTTTTTTAGAAAGAATTCGCGGTGAAAAAAAATTCGACTCCATTGATGAGTTGATTGCGCAAATTAGAAGTGATATTGTATTTGTGGATGAAAATTATCGAAAAAGAAAATGATAACAATTGATCAATTCGAAATCATTTTAGATCATCTGGCCGAAGAACTGCCCAAGGCCTTTTTCAAAGATCTGAATTTGGGCATTGTCATTGAGGAAAACTGCAAAATGCATCCAAATTCCACAGCTGAGACGCCCTTATATATCATGGGCGAATATCAGACAAGTCAAAGCGGAAGAGGTATTGTCATTTATTACGGATCTTTTGAAAAATGCTACGGCTCTTGTTCGGAAGAATCCTTGACACGTCATATGCGCAAGGTTTTGCGGCATGAATTCAGACATCATATGGAATCTTTAAGCGGAATGCGGGATCTGGAAATCATAGATAAAATGGAACTTGAGAAAATGACAGGTATCCCGGCAAAGGATTAAAAAAGAGACAAGTCAATGCCAAAATATTCAAGAGAACTGATCGATGAAATTCTGGAGGCAAACAGTATCGTCGATGTCATTTCCGGGTACGTGACGCTGAAAAAAAGCGGCCGGAATTATACCGGGCTTTGCCCTTTTCATAATGAAAAAACACCTTCTTTTTCTGTATCGCCCGACAAAAATCTGTTTTATTGTTTCGGATGCAAAGAAGGCGGCAGCACGATTGATTTTCTCATGAAGATCGAAAACATCGATTTTATGGAAGCACTTGAGATACTGGCTGCCAGGGCAGGCATTGCGCTCCCGAAAACAAATGATTATGATGAAGCATTAGATACGAAAAAAAAGAAGTATTACCAAATCCACCGGGATTTAGCCAATTATTATTATTTGAATTTAAAGCGTAGTGAAAAAGCTTTAAGCTATCTCGAATCAAGGGGCATAGATCACAGCCTTGCGAAGGAATTCGGCATAGGTTTTGCCCCGGACGCTTGGCGAAACGGTATCAATTATTTAACCGAGCGAGGTTATTCGGTATCGGATATGGTTGAATGCGGTGCGGCCATTCGCAATGATCGGGGAGATATATACGATCGGTTCAGAAATCGGCTGATGATTCCGATTCTCAATTCCAGAGGAAAAGTGATCGGGTTCGGCGGGAGAAAAATGAACGAAGAGGAGAATGGACCGAAATATTTAAACAGCCCCGACACGCCGATATTTAATAAAGGATATGAGCTTTTTAATTTAAATCAAGCCAAAAAAAACATAAAAGATGATCAATTAATCGTTGTTGAAGGCTACATGGATGTGATTGCCCTATGCCAAAACGGTATTAAGAATTGTGTCGCGTCTTTGGGGACTTCATTTACGA
>CACZTE010000109.1 GCA_902784045.1 uncultured Eubacterium sp.
CGGCCGCACCAGTTTTATTATCGCCCACCGGCTCTCAACCATTCGCAATGCTGACCGTATTTTGGTTCTGAATGAAGGCGACATTGTTGAACAAGGCAATCATGACGAATTGATGCGTCAAAATGGTTTCTATGCGGATCTTTACAACAGTCAATTTGCCGAAGTCGAAGCAGTTTAATCTGTTTTAATCATATAAATCATAAGTCAATTTTATCTCATTTACGCACAAAAAAGCAGCTTTAATCGGCTGCTTTTTTTCTGATGATAATTTTAAATATCATAAATCCAAAACAATCACGCTTTGATGATGTATATAAAGTAAATCGCTCTATTTTTAAATCAAAAACAATGGTATCATACAAAAGCATTGTCGAATAAACAAGCAATAAACCCATAATTAAGGCTATATGAAAAACATCCGTCACATCCAATAAAAAAACCCGGCCTCAACCGAGTTTTTTTGTTTTATATTATTTGAAGGGATGATTTGTGATTATCGATTATTTGAAGGGACCATGCCGCTGTTTTCCCACTGATCATTATTCGATAGATTAATCTGCGAAAGACTAACGCTTTTGGTATGAGCAATCGGCTCCCATGTTTTGATAGGTGAAACGATGCAAATCATATTGATAATTGTCCAGCTCATCAACCAAAACCAAAATGTAAAAAATGATTTGGGGTTGATTTGCGAAAGCTTGTGATTTTCAAGAAGGACAACAGCGCCGCAGAAAAACACACTCCAACCAATCGAAAAAACGAGCAATATCATAGAGACGATCAAATGCAGATGCATAAAATGTGTTTGAACTAAAAGCACCACTAATGCCACACCGGTAATGATACCCATGATTGCCGATAACACCTGTACTAAAGGAGCGGACAAGTAAAGAATCATATCTAAACAAGCAAAGCGATGGGTTTTTTTGTAGGTTTTCCACAAAATAGGCGCATAGTGATTAAAGCATTCGATGGTTCCCGTAGACCAGCGTTTACGTTGTTTCCAGGAAACATCAAAGGTCAACGGATGTTCATCATATGTTTTTGCTTCCGGAACCCATGCGACACGGCGTCCTTTAATAATCGACTGTGTCGTAAATTCAATATCTTCCGTCAGGCTGAAGGTGTTGAAACCGCCATCCTGAAGAACCTCTGCAGCCACCATAAATCCGGTGCCGTTAAGAGCGGCGGATAAACCAAGATTGTGACGGGACAAATTGAGGAAACGATTTAAAACCCAGTAGAAAATGGATTGACTGCCGGAAATCCAGGAATCTCCGGGATTTTTGCTGTCTCTGTATCCTTGAGCAATGGTTTCACCATCGCAAAGAACGTTATTCATAACGGAGAAGAATTCAGAATCTACCAGATTATCCGCATCAAATACACAAAAGGCATCGTAGTCTTCATTTTCCAACGCATAGGTGAAAAACTCATTTAAAGCCGCGCCCTTGGAACGAACTTTGGAACTGCAGTTAAAAATCTTAGCACCATGTTTAGCAGCGACTTCCGCTGTGTTGTCGGTGCAATTGTTGGGCAAGACATAAATGTCGCGAAGTTCTTCGGGATATGACTGAGCTTTGAGCGTATCAATCAAGTTTCCGATGACCATGCTTTCATTGCGAGCCGCTACAACAGCGCAGAGTTTGTTTTTTGGGGCATGTTTTGTAAATTTGTTATACTTATTGAGTCCCATCAGCCCTAACACACCGTAGTATCCGGCATAAAGCAAAAAGGGAAGTCCCATTGCAATCAACAATCCTACAATCCAAATAATCATGTTACACATTCTCCTTCTAAATCACAGTTTTGGATTTCTTGTTCAACCTTTAAATAACCTTATAAAGTTGAACCTTCGTTATTTTAGCACCCTTAGCGCAATTTTTCAAGGTTAAATAAAGGTTATTTTTAATTTTTATGCTTTTAAAATTAAAAAAAGGCAGATATTGTGTTTCTGCCTTTTAAAAATAACAAATTATTCGAAAATAAAATGAATTTTTTTAAGAAAAGTCTTTCTATTTTGAAGGTTATGCCTTGTGCGACAGGGCAAATAAACGGAGATAAAAAACTATCCGTTGGTTTCTTTTCTTTAAATTATAAGGAAAAAACTATTGGAAATATTATTCTTTAGCGGATTGCTGCAGCTTCATATATTGACGAATGAGTGCCAGATCATCTTCGTTAATAATAATCTCAGCGTTATTGTTTTCCAAAACAATTTCTTCCGGACCGATAATCAATTGTTCTTTTGTGTCACGGGAATAACTCGCTTTGACCGTTTTGGGCGGCTCAGGCTTTTCCGTTTCTGTCTGAATCGTGTCGGACTCTTCAACATGCGGCAACGTTTCGGTTTGATCGAAAGGCAACACTTCATGATGATGTGTTTCGTCACGCTTCGTCTCATCGGCAGATGTTTCGGAATGCTCAGGTTGCGCATTCAAATCGCCATCCTCTTCTAAAACTTTATTATTCACGGGATTTTGCGTGTCGGAGGCATCGTTAAAATTGTCTGTATTGTGAGTATCCGATGAATCACTATCATCGGCGATGTTTTCCGAAAGTTCCGTATAAACTCGATGATCTGCTTTCTCCAACGAATCTTTAGAATCTTTTGCGTCTAACGCTTCCTGATTGTCGTCTGAAGTAGCCGACGCATCGTCCCGGGCGTTTTGTTCCGGAACGTTTTGAGCGTGAAAATCAATGCCTTCAAGTCCGGTAAAGGCAACGTTATCGTCTTCTTCTGGCGTATCTTCTGGTTCCCAGGAATATGGTCTTTGCGGTTTCTGCGCCGCAGAGACCGGCTGTAATTCCGGATTTGCGTTTTCACCATCGGAAATTGTTTCATATATATTAGTCATTGCCTCATCATCGCGGATGTTCGTTTGTTGATCCTCCTCCAGCCATTCGCTTTTCTGTTGTTTTTTTTGTGTTTGGCGTTCCATAATTCCTGCGATAACATGAGCAATCGCTATCAAAAGAACGTCAAGTATCAATATAAAGATCAACAATCGGGTAGAAATACCGAAATGCATCAAAGAATTAATCAAAATAATGATTGTGTCTGCGACACCGATGACGACTGCGGCAACAAAAAAATTTTTTCCGAATCCGGTCAGATCCATTAATGCCGCAATCAATATTTTCCCGATTAAAAATATTCCCAAAAAGAAAATCAAATCGGAAGATAAATCAACCTCAAACCCGATTGTTCTACCGAAAACAAGCGTCGTGCCCGCCGTCACAATCAAAAGAATGACTGCGTCCAGGCAAAAGCGCAATAGGGAACTTTTGGTTTTTTCTTTCATAATTTCCTCCAAATGATTAACCGAACCCACGGAAAATCATCAATTCTTTCTCTTTTGATTTCTTATTATATCAGATAGCACGCAAAAATATAATAACTTTATTGAAAAATATCATCATTATGAAAAAAATATGGTATAATACTCGATATTTTGAAAACAGAATGATCGGTTCATCTGATCCGACCAGAAAAAAGCAACCGTGAGGTTTTATTTTGGATTATTCAAAAAGACAAAAAACATCAAACCAAAGAAATACAACGTCGGATAAAACACAAACCCGACGCATACCCACAAGTCGCAGTCAATCGACCAAATCGGACACCAAACCGATCCCGAACGGCTACGGTAGAGCCAAAAGCAGGAACGCTTCCGCTCAGTCGCGAAGTGAAACTGATCGTCTTTCTCAAGAAATCAGACACAATATGGAAATGCGTGATCCCAATCAGAGAAATACGGCTAATCGAAAAAACACTGGTATGGCGCAATCACGCAATCGTCAAGCCGCAACAGGCTCTCGCGGCGCTTCAGATTCTTCCACCGCAAGGGCTAGACGGCATTCGCAAGCAACAGGCAGATACAAAGCGGTATCGGGCAACACGACGCGCTCGCAAAACAATCCCCGCGCGAACACCAGCGCCGTTAAAAACGGCGGGCGTTCCAATGGTCAAAAAAACAACAATTACGTCCCACCTCGTAAAAGACCTCCTCAAGGTACTTCTCGTCGGACGCGTGACACTTCGGGAATTAATCGAGCGCCGGCGATTCCTCCAAGAAAAAAACACGGTCTTTCCCCGTTTGCCTTAAAATTGCTGATTGCATTGGTTGTGGGCATCATTATCGTGTTTGCGTTAATATTTTTTAACTTAACACATAATTTGAACCCCAATCTTCGCGCCGATGCCGCGCGTTACGGAATCAGTTCTTCCGCGCTTGAAGTTGCGGCAAAACACCGAATAGTCAATGTGCTTTTGTTCGGTGTGGATGGACGAGAAGACGTGGAAGGCGAACGCTCCGATTCCATGATGATATTATCGGCTGATTTTGAACACGGCGGTCTCAAAGTCACTTCTTTAATGCGAGACACTTATGTAGAAATTCCCGACAACGGAGACGATAAACTAAATTCCGCCTACTCCTTAGGCGGTCCGGAGCTTTCCGTTAAAACAGTCAACCACAATTTTGATACGGCAATCACCGACTATGTCACCATTGACTTCACTTGCCTCGTCGCGATGGTCAATGCCGTCGGCGGCGTCGAAGTCAACATTGAATCTGACGAAGAACTCGAATGGATCAACGCATATCTGAATGACGTCAACGACAAAGTTAAAACCAATTCTCCTTATGTGCAGGGAACCGGCAAACAAGTCCTTGACGGCAGCCAGGCTCTTGCTTATTGCCGCATTCGCTACGTGGGTAACGGCGATTTTGATCGCACCCAAAGACAGCGTAACGTATTGGAACAGGTTGTGCGCAAAGTGCTTAATTTAAATCCTCTCAGCCAGTTGGCGCTGATGAATCAAGTCATGCCCTATGTCAAAACATCATTGACGACTAATGAGATTTATAAACTGGGATTTAATGTGATTTTGTTGCGGAATCGAAATCTCACCCAAAAGCAAATTCCTGAAGAAACGCATCTTCAAACGGATTTTGTCGGTGAGGAATCCTATGTTATTCCCGACACACTGACGGACAACATCAAAGCATTATACAATTTTATTTATCAGATTGACTATACACCCTCTTCTTCCGCTCAGCAAATCAGCGATAAGATTCAGGGATTGCTGGTCTATTAATACAACAACAGATGAAAAGAGGTTTTATGAATAAAATAAAAGCGTTTTTAACTCGCGACCGTTTAATGGAGATTTTTCGTTTTGTCATCAACGGCGGATTATCTTTTGTGGTGGATTTCGGTCTTCTCTATTTGCTGACAGATATTTTTCATGTCAATTATTTATTATCTGCCGGCATCAGCTTTACCGCTTCGGTTATTTTCAACTACATCCTTTGCGTCAAATGGGTTTTTAAAGGAGCGGAAGAGCAAGACGCCAAATCAAAACTTATTTTTGTCGGTTCCAGCGTAATCGGTCTGGGACTGAATGAAATTCTGATGTGGCTCTTTGTATCGATTTTCGGACTTCATTATCTTCTTGCGAAAATCATTGCCACAGGTATTGTCATGATTTGGAATTATGTCGCCAAACGATGGGCGTTAGTAAAGTAAAACATCAACACTCTCCAAGAATGCCAACCTTACTACGCATCTATTATGTCGGTTAACGCCCGACACGTTTAAAATCCATAACACACGTTTTTCCAAACTAAAAAGCCCGCCGATAAGCGGGTTTTCTTTTTAAATGATAAGTTACTCATCAAAATCCGAACAGTTTGCCATTGATTTTCAGTTAAGATAGCGCGTATCCGATTCAAGGATATGTGCTTTTTTATCGTCTTTGTTTCCACAGTCATCCGCAGCATAAATATTCCATCGATGATTATGTTTATCCCAACATAAATCGAGGAAACCTTCTCCCCTACCGGTGATTTTAACCGTAAAGCGAATACCGGTTCCGCCTCCCGGAATAACGCCTCTTGTCGCGCTGACAATCTCTGCAATATGCCATATGCCAAAATCGCTTGTGATTTCCGTTGGGAAGTCTACTTTACAATATCTCGTTGTCGAAACATTAACTATTTTTTTCTTTAAACGTGTAGAGTTCACATGGCTTCACCTCTTTATTGTTTGATTTGTGTGTAACTACTTTTTTTCGCATTCTTAGATTATCATGTTTTTACTTAATAGTCAACATATTCTTTTAATTAAATTATATTTATTATGTTTATTACATCAAACATCGAATTACAGCATTTCCGAAAAAGCCTATTTATGCCATAAAATGATCATCAAAAGGATTATAAGATCACCAAAATAATTTTATAAAAAATGTCCTTCGCAATCCTCCTTTTTGTTATTATTTGAGTTAAAGAGTTACAAGCGTTTTGACTACTATTTACTATTTTGAGAATTATTATCTGCCCATCAGATAACCTCGATCCTATAAAAGCGCATTGACAATTGCATTGAAATAGATTTACATCATCTGCTGATAGATACAAGCGAACCTATGATTACGAAGCTTTCTTCAATGATCCTGCAAAAATTCGCACTTTTATATGATCAAATCATTTTCTTCAGTTAAAAAATTATTAAAGACGTAATAAATGATATAATATAAAATCAAAAAACAAAAAAAGAATCAACACGACAAATGCATGATTCAAAAAAGAAAAATGGCGGAGAGAGAGGGATTCGAACCCTCGATACGCTTAATCACGTATACACGCTTTCCAGGCGTGCTCCTTCAGCCAGCTCA
>CACZTE010000110.1 GCA_902784045.1 uncultured Eubacterium sp.
ACAATGTCGCCTTCATTCAGAACCAAAATACGGTCAGCATTGCGAATGGTTGAGAGCCGGTGGGCGATAATAAAACTGGTGCGGCCGACCATTAAATTATCCATGGCTTTTTGAATCAGCAATTCCGTGCGGGTATCGACGGAACTTGTGGCCTCATCGAGAATTAATATCTTGGGATCGGCCAAAATGGCGCGGGCGATGGTGAGTAGCTGTTTTTGTCCCTGGGAAATGGTATTGCCTTCTTCACTTAATACGGTATCATATCCTTCTGATAAAGTTCCGACAAAATGATCAACCTGAGCGGCGCGGGCGGCCTCAATAACTTGATCGTCTGTTGCTTCCAAATTACCGTAGCGAATATTGTCGGAGATGGTTCCGGAGGTTAGCCAGGTATCTTGGAGCACCATCCCGAATGCTTTTCTTAAATCGTTGCGTCTGAAACTCAAAATGTTTTCGCCGTCCAGGTAGATATGACCGTCATTCAAATCGTAAAAGCGCATCAAAAGTTTGACCAACGTGGTTTTTCCGGCACCAGTGGGACCGACGATGGCAATGGTTTGACCGGCTTTGACATCAACGGAGAAATCCTTGATAATAATCTTGTCAGAATCATAACCGAAACGAACGTGTTCAAAACGTATGTTGCCTTTAATAATATCGGGATTTGCGGGCATTTCGGGATCTTTGTCTTCTTCAGGAGCATCCATAAAAGCGAATACCCGTTCGGCGGCAGCCATGGTCATTTGCATAATATTGGAAATATTGGCCACTTGTGTAATCGGTTGGTTAAACTGGCGAACGTATTGAATAAAAGCTTGAATGTCTCCGACGGAGATAATTCCGTCGACAGCCAGTTTTCCGCCCAAAAGGCAAACCGCCACATAACCCAGGTTACCGACGAATTGGGTGGCCGGCATTAAAAGGCCTGAGAAAAATTGGGATCGCCATGCTGAATCGTACAATTTGCCGTTGAATTCATCAAAGGTTTTTTCCATTGCGTTTTCACGGTTGAATGCTTGAACAACAGTATGGCCGCCGAAAACTTCTTCAATGTGGCCGTTTAAATGTCCTAAATATTCCTGTTGAGAAGAGAATTGCTTTTGAGAGCGTTTGATGACGAAAGCTGCGGCCAGTGCTGATAAAGGAATAACAAGAATGGCGATTAGCGTCATTTGCCAGCTGATAGAGAGCATCATCACAAGAATACCGATGATGGTTGTGATGGCGGTGATGATTTGTGTCAGGCTTTGATTAAGCGTTTGGTTGATTGTTTCGATGTCGTTGGTCAGATAGGAAAGCACTTCACCGTAGGTTGTATGGTCAAAATAAGTGAATGGAAGTCTGTTGAGTTTGGCGAAGGTGTCTTTTCTGAGTTTATACGTCACATTGATGGCGATTTGACTCATTATCAGTCCTTGAATGGCGGAAAACGTTGCAGAAGCCAGATATAGCATAATTAGCCGCATCATAATTTGTCCGATAGCGGCAAAATCAATGCCCTGACCTGTATTGGATACAATACCCATCAAACCCTTAAAGATTTCCGTTGTCGCGCCGCCTAAAATTTTGGGTCCGACGATATTAAAAACCGTTGATGCAATAGCAAAGATAAAGACGATGATAATCCCGATTTTATATGCGCCCAGATAGGAGAGTAGTTTTTTAATGGTGCCTTTAAAATCCTTTGCTTTTTCGGTGTTGGTCATTCCCCGGGGGCCGGGACCGCCTCTTCTGCGGCGGGGCATATTATTCTTATCGATTTTGTCTGCCATTTACATCACCTCCTTTTTCAACTGTGAGTCCGCAATATCCCGGTAGGTTTCGCATGTTTTCATGAGCTCATCATGGGTGCCTTTACCAATGATGCGGCCTTCGTCAAGGACGATAATCTGTTCCGCGTGCATAATGGTTGATACACGCTGGGCGACCAAAAGAACTGTTGCGTTTTCGGTGTAGGGTTTGAGCGCTTTTCGGAGTTTGGCGTCGGTTTTAAAATCCAAAGCCGAAAAACTGTCGTCAAACACATAGACTTCCGGCTTTTTAGTTAGGGCTCTGGCAATGGCAAGCCGTTGTTTTTGACCGCCGGAAATATTGCCGCCGCTTTGGGCAATAGGTCTGTTTAAGCCGCCGTGTCCTTCGGCAACAAAATCGGATGCCTGAGCAATGTTAACGGCAGTTTGCATTGCTTTTTCATCAGCATTGTCATCACCGAAATGCAGATTGCTTGCGACATCACCGGAGAAAAGATTGGCCTTTTGCGGGACAAAGCCGATGCGTGAACGCAAATCGTGAAGCGTTACATTCCGAATGTCAGTATCATCAAGACGAACGGAACCTTCAGTCACATCGGAAAAACGGGGCAGTAGATTGACAAGGGTGGATTTTCCCGAACCGGTTGCGCCGATAAATGCCGTTATTTCTCCGGGGTTTGCCGTAAAACAAATATCTGAAAGAACGTCGTTTTTGGCACCAGGATAGCGGAAACTGACATGGTCAAATACAACGGTTCCGGTATTTTCTTTAAAAACTTGCGGAGAATCGGGATCTTTGATCATTGGGTCTGTTTCAATAACATCAGCAATTCGGTCGAGGGACACTTGAGAACGGGGAACCATGATAAACATGACGGAAATCATAATAAAGGAGATGATAATTTGCATGGCGTATTGCATATAGGCCATCATATCACCAACTTGCAGTGTACCCGCTTCAATCTGATGACCGCCGACCCAGATGATCAGCATGGTTACACCGTTCATGAGCAGCATCATTAAAGGCATCATGAAGACCATCACGCGGTTGACAAATAAATTAATCTTTGTGACCTTTTGGTTTTCCTCGTCAAATCGGTTTTCTTCGTAAGTCTGATTGCCGAAAGCGCGGACAACGGACATGCCGTTGAGGTTTTCCCGCATGACAAGATTGAGGCTATCAACGAGCGATTGAATCCGCTTAAATTTGGGAACGACAAGCAGAAAGACGAAAATGATAAAAACAATGAGGAGTAATACAGCAATTAAGATGATCCAACTCATTGATAAATCCTGGCGAAGAGCCATGATAATGCCGCCGATGCCCATGATCGGCGCGAAGCACATAATGCGTATCGCTATAATTATAAAAGTTTGAACCTGTGTGACATCATTGGTACCGCGGGTAATGAGAGAAGCCTCGGAGAATTTGTTAAATTCCGGTGAGGCAAAGGTTAATACCTTTTGAAAAAGATCATGTCTTAAGGCTTTCGCGACACCTGCGGCGATTTTAGACGCGAAAAAACCGACGCTAATCGCGGCGATGGCATTTAATAAAGTTAAACCGATCATCATAAGGCCTGTTCGAATCAGATAGGATTGCTCAATGTCGCCGATGTTAAACCCGAGTTCTTTATAAAAAAGTCTTGTAAAGACAACACCGGTTTGAGCGCGGATGCTTTCCTGCACATTGCCGGCTTTATCCCGGGCTTTTTTGAGGGCGTCTTCCGGAAATCTTTTGAGATAAGGTGTGAGCTTATAAGCATCGGTCATGTCAATATCATCCAGATTGGTTGAAACATCTTCAGAAGCATTGTTTTGATTTGCGGACATGGCGGAGAAATCGGGAGCGCCTCCCTGAGTCATGGCCGTCCGAGCTTCGGGATTGTTCATCATCTGTGCTTTGGCATCTTCAATGGCAAGGTTTTGAATGATCTCTGACGTTAGTTTATCCTGCATGAGAAAAATAAACGTCCATCCGGCTCGGGAAAAAATGGGGTCGAGGTTGTTATAGCTTTCAGAACTGCGGTCCTTGAGGACAAAAACGTATTTTACGTCCGCTTTGACACCGCCTTTTTCAGTGACTTCATCACTTTTTTTCTTTTCATAGGCGCTATTGACTTTTTCTTTTTCCGTTTGTGTCATGAACGTGGTCATAAAATCATAACCGTTTTCGCTGATAACATCGGGCGCTGCGTATTCAATACCGTATTGCGCTATTCCCACATTGATGATATCCGACATCAAATTGGGAAGATTCAGCTCGGAAAAGGCCTGTAAGAAAAGCAGGGCAATCGCCGCCAATAGTGCGGCAATATGCGGTTTTAAATAACGTGGTAATATCCGCATTAAAATCTCCTTTCAATTTCATTTGTCCGATTTTAAAAAAGCTCCTGACATGGGAGTATAATTAAAAGTTTATTCTTTTTTGTTTTCACTTTTTGATATTTCCGTGATCGTTTCCGATAATTCATCGATTAGCATAATCAATGTTTCGGATTTTTCTTTTCCCATAATTTCGAGAGCCTGACTGGTGATATGTCTGTGATCCCGCGCGTTTTTAAAATGTTTAACCGCTTTTTCACTCAAAAAAATACGAGTTGTTCGACGATCGTTTTTGTCTTGTTTGCGCGTGATTAAATCGCGTTGTTCCAATGTCTTTAGGATTTGAGATACATGAGATTTGGACACGTCGTTTTTTTTCGCCAAATCGGAAACCGTGACACCTCGAGGTTTTGGGTGTTTTTTTTCAAGACAGACAATTTGGTTTAAAATCATAAATTCACTGGGACGGATATTCATGGTTTTACCGACATCTTCATAAAACAATTCGGTCATTTGTTTGCGAAGACCGTTTAATACTCGAAATAGTTCGAATCCGGCGTTGTGTTTGCCATTCATTTTGATTCTCACATCCTTTCACATCGAAAAAAATGTTAATTAACTAAATTGTTTAGCGAAGTTAACTATAACTTTCGAATATTAACTTGTCAATCTGTTTTAAATGTTTAAAGCTTTACATTTTGTGAAAAATTGTTGTTATCTCTATTATTAATACTATATTTTGTTATAATAACAATAAAGCGAGATTCGTTAAATTCATTTGTGTCAATGCTAAAAAGAATATAGGTATTTGATTTTGGTGTTCGAAATGTTTTTGAACAGAATGATTTCCTTAATGCCGAAAAAGACAAGGTATTTAAATCATTCTTTAAGTTTATCAAAAAAAGATCTAAAAAAACGCGAACATGACGATTGTTAATTTTTTGGGATATTAATGGCAATACGTTATTTAAGGAAAGATGTGTTTGTTATTATTGACTTAAAAATGACGACTCGACTAAACGGGAGAAAGGAGAACATCCAATCATCAACCGAGGATTGGACTAAATTGTACATTGGAAGAAATGATAAAAAAAATCAACATCGCCGAAATTGAAGGTTTTCGTATTGGTCACGCGGAAAATACCGCTGGTGGCACCGGCGTGACGGTTATCCTTTGTGATAAAGGCGATGGAGAAGGTTTATGCGCGAGTGTTGACGTCCGCGGCGGTGGGCCGGCTTCGAGAGAAACGCCCGTTCTTGAGCTAGAGACAGCCGGCGAAATTGTGAATGCCATCGTGCTTTCGGGTGGCTCTGCTTTTGGTTTGGAAGCGGCCTGCGGCGTCAGTGATTATCTATTTGAGAAGGAAATCGGTTTTGACACCGGCTTTGCCAAGGTTCCTATTGTTTGCGGCTCGTCCCTTTATGATCTTGCCGTGGGTGATGTCATTTGGCCGGATAAGTCCATGGGCCGCGCGGCCTGTTTAAGCGCCGAGAAAGGAGATACAAGAACAGGCAATGTGGGTGCCGGTACCGGCGCGTCCACCGGTAAACTGCGCGGCGTCGCCGGAGCGATGAAATCCGGCATCGGAACCTACGCGCTGCAAATCGGAGATTTTAAAATCGGCGCTGTCGTGGCGGCTAATCCTTTGGGAGATATTGTTGATCCGGAAAACGGAAAAATCATCTCGGGTTTGATCGATGATAACGGCTATTTTTTGGGAAGCGAAAAAGAAATATCAAAGATGATTACGCCGGAAAATTTGTGGACAAAAACACATCAGAACACAACGATCGGCGCGGTGCTGTGCAACGGTGTTTTTTCCAAGAGGGATTTAAAACGCATCGCAATGATGGCTCATGACGGCATTGCCCGGGCCATTCGTCCTGTGCATACCACAGCCGATGGGGACAGTCTTTACGCTGCGGCGACGGGGGAAGTCAAAGCGGATTTAAACGCGGCGGGCGCTCTGGCGGCCATTGTTGTATCCCGGGCGATTGTTCGCGCCGCTTGTGACGCTGAAGACGCGTACGGTTTTCACGCAGCTGTGTCCATTTGACGAATCAGAAAATTGATTTATTTGTCAAAGATAAATCTACGCCGAATATTGGCGTGATGGGATGAATGCCTTTTTATCAGATGACGATTAGTTAAGAATAGCTTCATATTGCGCACTCCCGCAATTCGACGAACATTCGCATCCGCGCTTAAGTGAGCATCCAAATCTTTAATTTTAAGTGAGCGTCTGAATTTATAATTCAGCAACACGAACTTATCAAATGAAATGGGTGGAGGCTCATGCGAACTTATCGAGCGGAGCGGGTGGAATCACTCTATGTGCTCATGTCCGTTAGCCTTG
>CACZTE010000111.1 GCA_902784045.1 uncultured Eubacterium sp.
ATAATGTGAAAGACAGTTGTCTTTCTTTATGATTGTAAAGTTTAACATAATAAGCATGTGCTAACAATTCTATATTTTGACTATTAAAGAGATTATTTTTGCAGATTTTTAGCTAAAACCCTTTTGCAAACCTTTTAATATGCAAGAATTCAAATATTGGTTTCTTTTTGCAAGGAGATGTCACGGGTGGGCCGCGCGCTGATATGTGAAACCCGTTAATTCAGTGATTTCGTCCTGACGTGAAATCATGCTTTCAACTTTTTCCCGGTTATGGTATGATAGCAAAATAATGATTAAATGAAGGAAGGCAAAACAGCATGAGTGAAAAATGTACCAGTGACTGCAGCACCTGCGGCAAAGATTGCGGTGACCGCAAGGGACCCGGGTCTTTTCAGGTCGCGCCCAATCCCAATAGTCATGTCAAAAAAGTGATCGGTGTCATCAGCGGCAAAGGCGGCGTCGGCAAATCGACAGTGACCGCGGAGCTCGCCGTGGCATTCAGACGACAAGGGCTTCAGGTCGGCATCATGGACGCTGACATTACGGGACCTTCCATTCCCAAAGCTTTCGGGCTGACCGAGATGGCCGTCGGAACGGGACAGGGGTTATATCCCGTCAAAACCAAAACCGGCATTGACGTGATGAGCATGAATCTGCTTCTCGAGGACGCCACGGATCCCGTCGTGTGGCGTGGACCCGTCATTGCCGGCGCTGTCAAACAATTCTGGTCCGACGTCATTTGGGAATATGAGGACGTCCTGCTGGTGGACATGCCGCCGGGAACCGGCGACGTGCCGCTGACGGTGTTTCAATCCCTGCCCATAGACGGCATCATCATCGTCACGTCGCCGCAGGATTTGGTCACGTTAATTGTGGAAAAGGCGGCGAAAATGGCCAAAATGATGAATGTGCCGGTTTTGGGCATTGTGGAAAACTACAGTTATTTGGAATGTCCCGATTGCGGCAAACGCATTGCCGTTTTTGGCGAAAGTAAAATTGACGCTGTGGCGAATGATTTCGATATGAAGGTGCTTGGAAAGCTTCCTCTAAATCCTAAAGTGGCTGCGTTGATGGACGCCGGCGCCATTGAAGATATCGACGATGCCGATTTACGTTTGGACGGGGCGGTTGTCGCCGCGAATGTGTCTTCTTCCGCGGAAAGAATGGTTTAATGGAAACAAAACAGGTTTCACCGCCGCGCCGCCGCGTCGCGGCCATTCACGATATTTCCGGTTTCGGAAAATGTTCGCTGACAGTGGCGCTGCCGATTTTATCGGCGGCGGGCATCGAAACGGCCTGCATGCCCACAGCGGTGCTCTCCACCCACACCGGTGATTTCGAAGGCTTTACCTATCGTGATTTGACGTCGGATCTGGCCTCTTTCGGTAATCATTGGGCGTCTCTCGGCATGCGCTTTAACGCCATTTATACAGGATTTTTGGGATCGCCCAAGCAGGCGTCGCTCATTTCGGCCTTAATTGACCGCTTTCAAGACGGGAAGACCCTCGTTTGTGTTGACCCGGCCATGGCGGACGGCGGCAAGCTGTATAAGGTTTTTGACGGCACAATGATCGATGCGATGCGGCGTCTTGCTGAGAAAGCCGATGTGCTCATGCCCAATATGACCGAAGCGGCCTTTCTTTTGGGCGAGCCCTACCATGATGGGCCCTACGACCAAGCGGCTATCCAAAAGATGGTGAGAGGCTTAGCAGAGCTGGGAGCCAAACAAGTGGTGTTAACCGGGGTGCATTATGATGAGCGCGAGCTTGGCTGTGCCTGCTATGACGCGCGGACGGGAGTGTTTCATGATGTGCTCGGACAATACATTCCCAAGCATTTTCACGGGACCGGCGATGTTTTCGCAAGCTTTCTTGTCGCGGCGTTGTTAAATGGCTATGCTTTGGATGACGCGGCGCGTTTTGCCGTCACCCTTACCTGTATGTGCATCGATGCCACCATTGCCGTCGGCACCGATCCCCGGGAAGGGGTGGCTTTTGAGGATGTGTTGCCGCAAATGATGGCCATGCTGGCCGAAAAGAGGGCACAATGAGTGCTAACAATAAGCGAAAATTATCGCAATTTCTGCCAATTATTTTGGTTTTGATTTCAATGACGGCGGCGATTTTGCCGCTGTTTTTTTTCAAAGGGATACCTTTCGGGGATGATTTGGATTTTCATCTGGGACGGCTCACCTCCATCGCCGAATGCTTGAAGGCGGGCAATTTGCGCCCCGGTGTTTACCCGAAATATTTTGGCGGGATGGGTTATGGCCCCGGCCTTTTTTATCCCGGCTTTTTTCTCTATCCCTTCGCGGTTCTTATGACTTTGGGCGCTTCGGATATCGACGTCTACAGGCTATGGATGATTGCATCGGTGATCGCGTCGGGGATTGCCATGTATGTCTCCGTAAGGAGACTTGGCTATGATAAAGTCTCGGCGGGGCTTTCGGCGCTTTGCGTCGTCCTCGCTTCCTATCACACGACAGATCTTTACATTCGAAACGCTTTTGGGGAAGTGATGGCTTTTGTGTTTTTGCCACTTATTATCGCCGAAGTCTTGCGTATCATCGATGGCAAAGGCAATTCCGCAGTCCTTGCTTTTTTTGCCGCGGGCATGCTCTTTTCTCATGTGCTCAGCGCGGCGATGACAGCCTTTCTCTGCGTCATCATTGTCTTGAGCAAGGTCCGGGAAATGGGCCGCGATACCCTTCGTGATCTCATCGTTGCAGCCTTGTTGGCTTTGGGAATAGCGGCGATTTTCGTCATTCCCTTTGTGGAGCAATATGTGACATCGCCGATTTGGGGCGATACCGGCCTGTTGGACAGCATCGACCAATGGGCAGTGCCGCTTAACCGGGCGTTTCTTGCCCTGCCGACGGATCTCGGAAGCAATTTCACACCGCCTGCGGGCATCGGCATCGGACTTGTCGCCGTCGGCGTTTTGGGTCTCATTTTCGGAGATGGCACTATCCGCCGTTTGTCGGCTATCGCCTTTGTCTTTTTGTTTATGGCGACGGGTCTTTTTCCGTGGCATGCGCTGGCTCCCGTGCTTGGCACGCTGCAATTTCCATGGCGGCTCTACCTCATCGTGACGGTTTGTCTCTGTTTGTGCGCCGGGCCTGTCGGGGAGCGCATTGCCGTCAACCGGAATGTCTATGTGTTTGCCCTTTCCACCGTTATGCTGATTTCTTTTGCCTACAACGCGAACGCCATTGTCGGAACCGGGGATGACGAGATCCAAAACAGCCATCCTTATTTTCCCGCGGGATGCGAATATCTCCCCAAAGGTGCCAACTACGGCGATATCATGGCAAAATCGCAAAATCCCCAACCGCCGTTTTCATGGCAAGGCAGCGCCGGCAGGGTGTTTTACCTTGACGCGGGAGACATCACGCTTCCGGTCATTTATTATCCGGGTTATGCGGCCAAAGCCGATGGCAGACAGCTTGCCGTCACCAAATCGGCCGACGGCTATGTCACGGTCAATACCGCGGGGCTTTCCCCCGGCACCGAGGTCAGCGTGACCTATCCGGGAACCTGGCTGTTTCGTGTGGCACCCTGGATATCAGTCATCGCGCTTTTAATCGCGATTGTCCTTTCATTTGAGCGGGATTCCGGCGCCTTTGGTGCGATTGTTCGGAAATTGCCTTTTGTCGGCAGGAGAAGAAAATGACATGAAATTCTTAAACAATTTAACCAAGCAGCAGGGCCTTGTGCTGTTGGCGATCATCACCGCTATCTACGCCGTCTTCGCCTTTTTCAGTTTGGGCGAAAAAACTGCGCCGACGTCATACGCCTATCTGGATGACGGCAATCCCAACGCCGACTTTCAAACGGAACAAGCACCGGCGTTTATCGATTTTTATCCGACCTTTAACGACGACAGCAAGTATGTGCATGTGATTGTCGAGGGATCCGCTGACGGCATCCGTTATTTTCCGGTATTCAATACAGACCTCCAGGAAGAAGGTTATTTTGCCGCGATGATTTGGTACCATGTTCCCCTGGATACCACGGCCGGTATGCGGTATTTCCGCGTGAAGAAAAACGATTATTGGAACAGACTCGTCATCGCCGAAGTCGCTTTTGAGGATGGGGAAGGGAAGATCATGCCCGCAAAACCCTTAAATGATACGGCGAAAAAAATGCTGGATGAACCGGAAACCATCAGGAATCATTCGACCAATAAAAACTCGGCGATTTTCGACGAGAGTTATTTTCCGCCATCTGCCGCCGAAATGCAGGATGGGGTGTACACCGCGGAAATGGATCATCCGCCTTTTGCCAGACTCATCATCGGTATCGGTATGAATCTATTCGGCAGAAATCCATTTGGATTTCGCGTCATGCAGGTACTTTTCGGCATTGTGATGATTCCATTGCTGTATTGGTTTGCCTTAAAACTGTGGGATAAAGTGTGGGCAGGCCTTTTGGCGGCGCTTTTGCTTGCCGTGGATTTGATGCACTACACCCAGACCCGGCTGGGCACCCTTGACGCGTTTCTCGCGGTGTTCATTCTGTTGATGTTTTTCTTTCTCTACGCCTATCATATTGAGGACGACCGCTTTAAACGAAAGGTGTATCTGCTTTGTTCGGGGATTTTTACGGCTTTTGCGGTGAGTACCAAATGGTCCGGCTGTTATGCCGCCTTAGGCCTCGCGGTTTTGTATTTTTATTGGATGATCCGCGACATCAGACAGGATCGTGACAAACTTCAAGGCTATGTGAGCGAAAGTCTCTGGTGCGTGGTGACTTTTATTGGGATTCCGGCGCTGGTGTATACCCTCGCATATCTGCCGTACCGCGCGACCCTGGACAATCCTGCTTCTCTCGCGCAGGTGGTCATCGATCATACCGAGGCGTTGCTTTCATATCATACCGGCGCGAGCACCTATAATAATCATCCTTATTCGTCACGCTGGTGGACGTGGCTACTGGCAATTAAACCCGTATTTTATTATTGGGATAAACCCGCTGATATCCGCATCTACGCGACAGGTAATCCCCTGGTGTGGGGGCTTGGCCTATGCGGCGTCATCTTCACGCTGATTCGCGGCATTATAGGGCAAAAAGACGATTATCTTGTCATTGCCGTAGCGTATTTCAGTCAGTTGGTTCCCTGGTTTTTTATCGGGCGCGATACCTTTTTATATCATTATTACCCGATGGTTGCTTTTCTCATTCTCGGGGTCTGCGCGCTGTTTTTAAATGGCGTCCGCTCTGAAGAACTGAAATTTTGGCATTCATTGTATATCATCGTTTTTACGGCGCTGGCGGTGATTGGCTTCGGCGCCGCCTTTCCCTTTACATACGGACTTCCGCTTTCAGCGGCAAACTACAATACCATTCGGACGGTCATACTTATTGTTGGCTTGGGAATGATCGTGCTTTATCTGGCTCTTCGCATTGGCGATTGGCGCATGTGCCGAAAAGAAGAACGACGCTTTCAGGAAGAAAACCGAGAGAACATTTTGCCGGAAACTGAGCAAATCAAAGACGGCTTCAATGATCCGTCCCAAAATCATTCATAGCGAGCAGATGATATATTGTATTGTTCATATTGATCAATGAAATAATTATGATGGTTATAACAATGAACTTTTATTTTAAAAGTAAGCTTTGTAATTACATCGGTGAATATGATTGAAAGATTGGGAAAAATAGAGAGAATAAACTAAACAATCAAAATAGGATTCATAATACAGCAAATAATGAAACCAGTGGTGCCGAATATTCAAATCTTACTGAGCGTTTATAAAAAGTGCCCTAAAGCTGTCAAATTGTTTTGAGATTATAATAACAGATTCTTTTCTGAAAGCTCGGTTTCCCCGAGCTTTTTTCACGCAAAAAAATCCGGTCGAACCGGATTTTTTTGTGTCATGATTATGTCTTTCTGATGATATTACTTTTACAACGCTTTGGACCGTTTGACACATTCGTCCACCGCGTCCATCAACGCGTGGCGGAAACCGTCTTTTTCCAAGGCGGCCACAGCGGCGATGGTGGTGCCCGCCGGCGAACACACCATGTCTTTAAGCTCGGCGGGGTGTTTATCGGTATCCAAAACCATTTTGGCCGATCCGAGAACGCTTTGCGCCGCGAAATGATAGGCCTGTGCCCGGGGCATGCCGGCATTAACGGCGCCGTCGGCAAGGGCTTCAATCATCATAAACACAAAAGCGGGGGAGGAACCGCTGACCGCGACCACCGCGTCCATTAAATGCTCGGGCACGATTTCGACTTCGCCGAAGCTTGCGAACAGCGATTGAACGGTATCGGTCTCCGCCGTACTCACATTGGCGTTAGGCGAAAGGGCCGACATGCCTTCGCCCACCATGGCAGGGGTGTTGGGCATGGTACGAATGAGTTTAATCGGCCTGCCGAAGCGCTGTTCGGTGACGTCAATACTCTGACCGGCGGCAATGGTGACAATGACAGCGCCGGGCATGACGGCATTGCGGATTTCTTCAATGACTGTCGGATAAATTTGGGGCTTAACGGCGAGAAAGAGAATATCGGATTCCTTCGCGACATCCAGATTGCTGCCGGCGGCGCGAATTCCCAAAGATTTGGCAAATCCGTGAGCCTTGACGCTGTCGGCATCGGAAACAATCACGGATTCCGGTGAGGCAGCATGGTTAAAAACCATTCCGCGGATCATCGCTTGTGCCATATTGCCGCAGCCGATAAAACCGATGGTTTGCTGTTCCATTTGAATACCTCTCTTATTATTATGCTGTGATGTCATATTTGTTTTGTGTAAATATTATTATAACATAAATTAGCGTGCGGTTTATCCAAAAACAGGATTCGTTTTTGCGGTGACACGTGTTTATGCTTAATGTCATATTAAATCATTTGCCCGGCTAATCGATTTTTTAAGATTTCTTGAATATGATAAACACCATCATTTACGGCGTAAAAGAAATACACAAAGAG
>CACZTE010000112.1 GCA_902784045.1 uncultured Eubacterium sp.
ATAAATAGAAATGTGTTAATCGATGGGGATAATCGGAGGGAATACGATGTCAGAACTCATGGCCATGATACCGAAAATACCTTTTAACGCCGTGGCGAACGTGGAAATCAACCTCATTGCTGTCGCTTTTTTGCTTGTTCTGCTGTTTGGCCGCCGCCGAGTTTTCGGCGATCATCCTGTGGCCAACAGCCTTTTCACGTTGCTCATTTGTTTGGCTATTTTGTGCGCGGGATGCGAGGCGCTTTCAAATCTGGTGACCGGGCAGAAAGGTCAGTTCATACACGTGGTGTATGTCACAGCGAATTATTTGCTGTTTATGGGCAATATGACCTTTTGTTATGTCTGGGGGCTTTTCGTCGTTTTTAAGATGTTCGGCAATCTTGAGCGCATCAAAAAAAATATCATTTTGTATTCATTGCCAGCTTTGCTTTTGGCGCTGCTATTAACCGTCAATATTTTTGTGCCCTTCATTTATTCCATTGACGCGGACAACGTCTATTCCAGACTTTCTTTCAGCTTTATTCCTTATATTATCGACTATGGTTATATGCTCTACAGCCTGGTGATCTACGTAAAATATCGCAGAACCGTCAAGCGCTATTTCTTTTTCCCAATGGAAGCCTTTTTGCTGCCCGCTTTTATCGGCTCTCTCATTCAGGGATTGTTTTTCGGCATATCCATCACCTGGATTGCCAATACCATCGCCTTAAACGCCTTGTATCTCAATCTGCTCAGCGAACGAACGTTTATCGATGTGCTCACCGGCGTTTACAACCGCGGCTATTTTAACCGCTGCTTAAAACGCCTGGGAACCGGTGATGATGAATTTGCGTCGGGCATGATGATTGACTTGAATGATTTTAAAACAATCAATGACAATCTTGGACACGATGTCGGCGACATGGCCCTTAAGGATGTGGGAGAACTGCTTATCGAGACCCTGCCCGACGGCGCCATTGCCGCCCGAACCGGCGGAGACGAGTTTTTTGTGCTCATCACCGGCGCGCTGACGCCAAAAATCGACGAATGCAAAAAATTAATCGAGGAAGCTGTCAAAGCGTTCAACGCGAAAAAACAGCGGCCCTACACCATCAGCTTTTCCATCGGCACCGCTTTGTATAATCCCGCCGACGGTGAAGAGGCCGAAGAAAAATTTTTAAAACGGCTTGACAGCGCCATGTTTGCCGTCAAAGACAATTATCACGCGGCTCACGGGGCCTACCGCAACGCGCAGTCGATGTAAAAACCAACCATACAATCAATAATGCTTTGCTTCATCAAAAAAACCACCCATTGTGGTAATTCTCTGCAATGGGTGGTTCGCTTTTTTGGAAAAATACAATGTGCTTATCCTTGAGGACTTAATCGCGGAGCGAGGCTTCAACAGCGAGTTCACGGCCGAAGACGCGTTTGAATTTCTTACCGCAGTCATCGAGAATCATATCCGTAAAGACAGAATGTTTTCTGCAATCTAAGCGCAAGATAACGCGGTCATCTTTGATGACGCAGTCCACATCCCGGACGGCGCCGTCCATCGAGCGGTCAAGCTGTTCGCCGATTTGCAAAAGCAGGCCGATAAGATCAATGGCTTTTTTGTCTTCGGCGTCGACGAGATTTTCGTATTGCTTGTCGACTTTGACCTTTTTGTTGATGCGGTGATTGAGAGCAGCAAAAGCGGATAACAGCAGCTGTCTGTGGCTTACACCGTAAATGGGGGAGTTGAGAATCAGGTTGAAGCTGTGCTCATGATGATTGGTGTAGTCCACTTTGATGCCGCAGTCGTGGAGAAGCGCCGCCGTTTTGATGACTTTGTCGTAACGGTCGTTTAAAATGTGCAGCGGTTTTAAATCAGCGTACATTTTTTTGCAGAGACGGTACATGTGAACGGCATGGGGCAGATTGACATCGTAGTTGTGCATCACATTGGACAAGGACATATCGTGAACGTCGTGAACAATATTGTCTTCGCCGAATCCAAGATATTCAAAAATCACGCCATTGCGAAGACCTGAATTGGCAATAATCAGCTTGTCCGAATCGATGGTTTTCATCGCTTGATAAACAGCCCGGCAGGCGCCGACAAAAATATCCGTTCTGCCTTTGGAGAGGCCTTTTAGATCACGTCGTTGGTCATAATTCATCTCGGATGTCATTTCATAGATCTCTTTGACCTGGTGTCTGTACATATAATAGTTGTGCGCGATATCCAGCGGATGATCGGTCATTCGTCTGTGAATTCGGCCGATGTTGCGGATGGTGCCGCCGACACCGACAAGGGGAAGGTTTTTTGCCTTTTCAAAAATGGGATACTGGGCATAGGCGCCTTCCAAAAACGCCACAAGTCTTCCGAGATCTTCTTTTTTGATGTCATCGCTTAGTGAAAATCGTTCGGCCAGATCAATGGAACCGAAGGGAAGGCTGACGGCCTCCGCTTTCTTTCGGTCTTTGATCAGCACAAACTCGGCGGAGCCGCCGCCGATATCCATCATCAGCACGTCGGTGATATCCAGTGTGTTGATGACGCCGAGATAATCGTAAGCTGCTTCCATTTCGCCGGGAATGACATCGATCACCAGATCCAATTCCTCCAGAGCGCGCTTGACAAAGACATCGCCGTTTTTGGCCTTACGCACGGCGGCGGTGGCGATGGTCTTGATGGTGGTGAGCTGATAAGCTTCGCACATGCGCTTAAACATGGCCAGCGTCTCGATGCCGTAATCCATGCGGTCATCCTGCAACAGTCCGGTTTCGGCGTAACCTTCGCAGAGTCGAACATTAACTTTGGCGTCGTCAATCAGGGTGAAACTGCCGCCTGGATTAAATCGGCCGACAATGAGGTGAAACGAGTTGGAACCGATATCGATGACGCCGATGCCGGTATTTGTACTGAGTTTCATGGACAATCTCCTTCTGGTATAAAATACATCATATCATCAAGGCATTAAATGACTATTCCTTCATCAACGCTTGTTTTTTTGCCGCGGTATAAAGGGCTTGCGATTCTTCGCAAAAATGCTTCTGGCATTCCAGCAACGGTTTGCCGCGTTTGTCCACACGCACATAGGTTTTGTCCGCCGTCATAATGCGGGTTTTAATGGTGTCGTTCCAGGTGATGTCCAGAATGTGAAAGAGGCGGGATCTCAGATCCGGGTCTTCTACGGGGAAAAGGGTCTCAATGCGGCGGTTTAAGTTACGCTGCATCCAGTCTGCGCTGGACATATAGATTTCGTCGTCTCCGTTGTTGTAAAAATAATAGATGCGGCTGTGTTCCAAAAATGTGCCGACAATGCTGTGAACGGCAATGTTTTCACTGAGTTCCGGCACGCCCGGAATTAAAGAGCACATCCCGCGGACTATCAGGCGGATTTCCACGCCGGCGTTACTTGCTTCATAAAGCAGGTCGATGATGCCGTCGTCGATCAAGGCGTTCATTTTGGCGATGATAAGGCCTTTGCCGCCCATTTCGGCATTTTTAATTTCCCGCTTGATCATGCGGACGAAGAAAGAACGCAGGGTTTTCGGCGCGACGGCAAATTTGTTCCACCGCGTGTAATGGCTGTAGCCCGATAGCAGATTAAAAAGGGTGGAGGCGTCGGAAGCGTAACTGTCCTTGGCGGTGAGCATGCCGATATCGGTGTAAAGACCAGCGGTAACGTCGTTATAATTGCCGGTGCCCAGGTGGACATAACGTCGGATGCCGTCCTCTTCCTCACGAACCACCAAAATCATTTTGCAGTGAATTTTCAGACCCGGCAGACCATAGATAACATGGCATCCCGCTTTTTCGAGTTTTTTGGCCCAGACGATGTTGTTGGCTTCGTCAAAGCGCGCTTTAAGTTCCACCAAAACGGTGACCTGTTTGCCGTTTTCCGCGGCGCGGATGAGCTCATCGATAATGGGCGAATCACCGCTGACGCGGTAAAGCGTCTGCTTAATAGCAAGGACTTTGGGATCCCTGGCGGCCTTGCTGATAAAATCGATGACGGTATCGAAGGATTGATAAGGATGGTGTAGGAGTCTGTCCTTTTCCCGGATAACTTCAAAAATGTTGTCCCGTTCATAAAAATCCGGAGACGGCAACGGCTGCCATTTGGGTGCGCGCTTGTCGGCGAATTCCGCACGGCCCTGAAATTTGGAAAAACAGGTCAGATCCAGCGGACCTTTGCATTCGTACACATCGGATTCGGTGACCTCAAGCTCGCGGATTAAGCGGGCGAGCATGCCTTTTTCCATTTTGCGGGATACTTCCAATCGAATGCAGGCACCCCATTTGCGTTGCTGGATGGATTTTTCGATTTCGATTAAGAGATCTTCGGCTTCGTCTTCGTCAATAGCAAGGTCTCCGTTTCGGGTCACGCGAAACAACGCCGTGTCTTTCACGATATAGCCCGGGAACAGCTTTCCGACCCGCGGCGTAATGATGTCTTCGATAAAAGTATAGCGTATTTCACCGCCGGCTACAGCGCCAGGAAGGGCCAGAATGCGGGACAGCACACTCGGAATTTCGACAATGGCCATCAGCGATTCGCTTTTGTCTTTTTCTTTATCTTTATCTTTGGATTTTTTCTTTTTCTTTTTGGCTTCGGTGTCGGCGAGGATTACGCAGAGATATACACTTTGATTTTTGACGAGAGGGAAGGGTCTGCTGCTGTCCACCGCCTGGGGTGTTAATACCGGATAGCAGAATTCGTCAAAATAGTCCGAGGCAAACACCTGTTCGGCGTCGGTCATGTCTTTGTCCGTGACAAAGCGGATGCCGGCGGATTCCAGTTCCGGCAATAGGGATTTGTTGTAACAATTATATTGATGCTTCATCATGTCGTGAACGCCGGTGTTGACCTCTTTTAACAGCTCTTTCGGCGTTCGGCCGTCAAGACCGCGTTTTTCGTAGCCGACACCGATTTGGTCCATGATACCGGCCATTCGAACCATGACAAATTCATCCAGATTGGAGGCGGTGATGGATAAAAACATCAGCCTGTTCATAATCGGGTTGGTTTTGTCGTAGGCCTCTTCCAGACAGCGATAGTTAAAATCGAGCCAGCTGAGCTCGCGGTTGATATATTGGGATGGTTTCATCGGGCAATCCTCCTGACCCGCAGCGTGACATCAACGCCGAAGACCCGCTGCATAGCGCTTCGGTTTCGATTAAAGGTATAAGTTTCCAGTTGAAAATCGGATTCGGTTTGGACGGTAACGGTAAAGACGCCGTCAGCAAAACGGCAAGTGAGTTTCCCGACTTTGCCCAAATGACTTTTGTCCAGCGCTTTGGCCAGCCTGAGGATAGCGATGAGTTTGGCAGCGGCCAGTTTTTCCGATTCGTCATGGCAGGCCTCTCTGAGCACCGCTTCAAAATCGCCGCGAAGACCGCCGCAAATCAGGGCAACACGCTGCTTTTCCGCATTGGAAAGGCCGGTGATATCCGAACGGCCAATTAACCACGCTGCGGTTTCACCTTGATGATCCTCAGCCACAAATTGACCGATATCCGAAAGTCTGGAGGCAATGCGCAGGCAGCGTTCGTCATCTTTGGTCAAACCGTAATGTTTTTTGAGAGATTTAAAAATTCTAAGCGCGTATTTTTCCAAATTCTCGGCGTGCTTTAAATCGACACGGTATTTTTTTGACAGCCGGATAGCGGCCTGGTAGGCCGAGCCAGCCATCCAATCCGAGAGACGGGCATCTTCCGTCACGTGGAAGGACAGCTGCATCAAAGCGTCGCCGACGCGCATTTGCAGCATCCGGATGTGACTAACACCGGTTTGTTCGGCAAGTTTTAGATACAAGGGCAATGTGTGGCGAAGCACATCATAATCGTCATCTTCCATGACAGGAAATTGCTGCAGGGTCTGTTCGGGACCCAGGTTCTCAATCTCAAGGATGAGCTTTTCAAGATCAGAAGCCAACAAATGATAACAGCCATCGGCACCGGCACTTGCTCCGGACATGTCCGCGATAAGATCGGCATTGTGCGCGGCGATGAGCAAATTTGAGACGGGTTTGCTTCCTAAAATTTCGTCAATGAGTCTTGTCCTGGTGTCGATAAATTCTAAAAGCAAATCATCATAACGCGTCAAACTCTCGGCCATCGGACGGAAAAGCTCCTGGATTTTGAGATAACCGATATTGGTGTGGTGAGTATCGGTCAACATGCCGTTTTCGCAGATGGTAAGGGTCATGGTACCGCCGGTCATCATCGTTAAAAGATTTCGGTCCGTGCCTTTAACAATCAAATTGCCGGTGCGAAGAGCCATATATCTGATGGACAGGGCATCTTCCTCCTCTCTGGTCATCGTACGGATGGATTTGCCTGTGGAAAAACTAAGCTGATCGCGGACATACAGCCAGTTGTCGGCTTCGCCCACGGAGGAAGTGGCAATAATATCCAAACGTTGCGCGCCTGAACTCTCAGCAATAGAAACATACTCCCGCACAATGCGGCCGAGGGCGGAGGACGTAGCTCTGGAGATGACGCCCTTGGCATAAATTTGAGCGCCGAGATCCAAAGGGAACATCGCTCTGTCCAAAATATTGACACCGGATTTACCACGCTGCCCGACAATGAGTTCGCATCGAGTGGAGCCGATTGAAATGACAGCATATCGTTTGATCATCGGGATATCCTTTCCTGCTGCACTGCAGCATGATTTTTTCTACTTAATATATAGTACATTTGTCAAATTGTTCAAGGTTAAGGAAAAAACACGAGGTTTTGAACAATAACAGAATCAATCAAGAACGATAGAACAAATGAATAAAACGATATTTGCCGACAATATGAAGCGTATTGCGATGCTCAGGTCGTCGACGTAGAATGATTGCTTCTATTATAACATGAGCGCAGTGATGTGCCGAATAAAAAAACAATGGCGATTGCTTATTTTTAAAATGAAATAAACAAATGTTTTTTTACGCGAACAAATTAAAAATATTCTAAAAAGTTTCTTGACAATCTCGGAAGGCGTTGTTAAGATATACAAGCTGACTCGAGAGAGACAGCGAAAAACAAAAATGATAATCGATATCGAAGCGGAAAGCGCGAAAAAAGATTTTTAAAAAAAGTCAAAAAAGTGCTTGACAAAAACGATGAGAGAGATTATCATGAAGAAGTTGTCTGCACCGGCAGGCGAGGTCATAGAAAAGAGAATAGAGACATACCATAAAACCTGGAAAAACCAAAAATTCCGACAA
>CACZTE010000113.1 GCA_902784045.1 uncultured Eubacterium sp.
GCGAAATCCTCCGACACAAGCTCCACCACCGGGCTCATCAATTTGCAGGGACCGCACCAATCGGCGTAAAAATCCAGCATGACCAATTGGTCGCAGTTCAACACTTCTTCTTCAAAATTGTATTGGGTAATGGTTTTGACCATGATAAAACCTCCTGATTGGTTTGATGTGAATGTGAGACAGCCGCCTCACTTGTTGTTAAAATTAAATTGTGTGCTCTTTATTTGTGTGATTGTATTGTGCACAATTAAAAAGAGGCAGTCAACCTTTTTTTGCTTTTCTTAAGAAATAAATCTGAAAAAATTCGCCGCCTTATTCCGTTTCCGTAAACACCGCCGCGGCGCCGCCGATGAGGCCGTTGTCCCCGTCGAGATCCGACAGCACCACCTTCACATGGGGCGCCACCGCCGGCAGCGCTTTTTGCTTCACCATATCCTCGATATTTTCGGCGTAGCCCGGCACGTTCAGCGCCACGCTGCCGCCGATAATCACAATTTCCGGATCAAAGGCGCCGATCAAAATGCCGATGAAATTGGCCATGTAGCGCTCGGCTTCCGTCGTCAGGCGTCTGGCGGTGGGATTGCCCCGTTCCGACAGCATCACCACATCCTTGGCTGAGCTCACCGGCAAACCCGCCGAGCGGCCTCTGGAGAGCAGCGCCGTTCCCGACGCCACGGCTTCGATGCTGCCGCGGGTAAGCTCCCCGTGAACCGGCCCTTCTTCCCACACACAGGCGTTGGCCATTTCGCCGGCAAAGCCGTGGGCGCCGCGGAAAATTTTGCCGTCGAGCACAATACCGAGCCCCACGCCGGTGGACACGGTGAGATAAAGCAGCGATTTTTTGCCTTTGCCCTTACCGATCACCGCTTCCGCCAACGCCGCCAGATTGGCGTCATTTTCCAAAATGACCGGCAGCCCTGTCGCTTCCGAGAGATTTTTCGTCAGCGGATAGCCAAACCACGAGCGGTCCAGATTGGGCGTATAGATCACCAAGCCCGCCACCAGATCCAAAGGTCCCGGGCAGCACATGCCGATGCCCACCAGATCTTTTTTGTCAAAGGCGTCAACGGCCTCGGTGATGCGGGCGACGCATTCATCGGGGGTTTTCGGCGTCGGAAAGCTCACGCGCTCAGCTACGCGGTAATCCTCTCCCACTCTGGCGACACGCACATTAGTGCCGCCGATATCGATACTGACAGCGTATTTCATATTTTATCCTCCTGACATCACGTTTTTATCTTGAAGGTAATGGATAGAATGATTGGATTATGCTATTATTATAAAAGAAGAAATGAAAAAGCACATCTGTTTTTTCCCTGAAAACACATCAAAACGATGAAAGGTATTACATGAGCAGTAATTCCGACAGCACATCCAGAGATATTTCCCTCACACCAACCGAAAAGCTGTCCCGTGTGGCGCTGGCCGCCGCGGTGATCTGCGTGTTGGGACCCCTATCAGTTCCCATTCCCGTCAGTCCCGTTCCTTTAAGCTTAACCCATCTCGGCATTTATCTGGCGGCCTTCACCACAGACCGCAAAGACGCCGCCGGCGCTGTTCTCATCTATCTGCTTTTGGGCGCCATGGGACTGCCGGTGTTCTCAGGCTTTTCCGGCGGCTTTGCCAAACTGGCAGGCCCCACCGGCGGCTATCTCTTGGGCTTTGTGATTTTAGCCTTTGTCGTCGCCTACTCCGTTGAACGCTATGACGGCAGGCGCGGCCCCGTCGCCCTGGCCATGCTCGCGGGCAACCTGGCCGTTTACGCCTTCGGCACAGCTTGGCTTGCAGTCTCAGCCCATTTATCCTTTGGCCAAGCCCTGACCATGGGTGTCGCGCCCTATGTCATTTTTGACGTCATCAAAGCCGCCGTCGCCTTGGCCGTCTGTCCCGTCATTCGCTCGCGCCTGCGGGCCTTCGGCTTAAACCGGAAATAAAACGTCCATCACCCTCAAATCACCAGGCGAAATCAAAAGGTTCACTTCGTGAATCAACAAACAAACCTCCGCTTGTTTAAACGACACGCGGTTTTAGCCCAGACAACCCCCTTAATCAAAAAACGCGGGCGATGACAGCCGCGCGAGGCCGTCGTTTTACCCCGTTAATCGTGCAAATAAAGGAGACCTTCCCATGGATCACACCAAAACCGACGCCTACTACAGCACATTGGACGCCATCATCGCGGCCATCGATCACAAGCTTCCCAAAGAAGCCCAGGATCCCGAGACTTTAGAACGCCTTTTGGACGAAGTGCTCATGCATTTTAAAATGCGCGCCCTTTAA
>CACZTE010000114.1 GCA_902784045.1 uncultured Eubacterium sp.
AAGCCGCAGTCCGGGCAGGTGCCCCGGAGTTTTGACGATTCCAGCGAGGATTGGACGAGTTATGTCGGCGCGCCGGAGCGTTTTCACTCGTCGGAAGAAATTGCCGGGCGGTACGGCCGACAGGCGACGGTGGATCTTACAATGATTACCCGACACCGCAGTGAATGGCAGGGTAAACTCACCGATTTTAGCGGCAGGACCATTGAGATGTTTGATTCGGCGGTGGGCTGTTATCGCCAGATTGCCGCGCTGTGCGCCGCGGGCAAGTTGTTGGGCCGGCCGGCGGAGGATGAGGCGTAAGCTTTCATTATCATTAGAGCGATAAGCCACGGATTGCTACGTGCTTCGCACTCTCGCAATCCTACGTAAGCCGCGAGTGTGACGAGCGGCGCATGAGTGAGGGACAGCTGTCCCGAGCGGATGATTGTGAGCATAGCGAACAATCTGCCCAAAAAAGGATGGTCAAAACACATACTGAGCATGATTTCTGGTAGCGACGCGCTGGAAAGCGCGGATTATTAGAGCGATAAGCCTTCTAATATATGAAATTGAATCATTCCCGGCTTCGGCCGGGGTTTTTTTTTGAGAGACGTTATCTTTTTGGGGCTATCCATCTTTTCGCGGAGCGGATTCGCGTGAGGTGAGTGATCAGTCTTTAAACCCTTCGTGCAGGCTTTTATATGTGCGTTTCGCATGTGCGCGGGGATTGTATCAAAAAAGATCTGAATGCGAACCGGTTCGGAATAATAATAATGCCAGTTCATCGGCTTCGATTCGATAGATGAGCAACCAATCGGGTTCAATGTGGCATTCACGGAAACCGCGATATTGACCGGTCAGCGTATGATCGCGATATTTTGCATCCAGGGTTTTTTGAGCCGCAAGGGAATCTACCACCGTTTCGAGATGATCTAAACGAAGCCCGCGTTTTTTCGCAAGCTTTAAATCTTTTTTGAATTGATTGGACGGGACAATTTTAAGCATCTTTCAGCACATCATCCTTTAATGCTTTAAAAGAATCATAGTGTTTATAGTTTTCGGGATTCTTTTTCATTTCATCAAATTCCGCTAAGGCGGCTTTGGTTTCGGCGTTGGGTGACATCCGTTTGATCTCAAAGGGGATGCCGTCATGGTTGACCGCGCTTCGGAGGAACATGGTGATGGCAGAAGACATGTTTAAACCAAGATCTTTAAAGAGTTCTTCGGCAGATTGTTTGAGTTCGGTATCGACACGAACATTGATGTTGGTTGTGGCCAAGGTGATCACTCCTTTCTTGGCTGTATTATAGGTTCATACGCAAGCGTTGTCAATATTTTGATTGATATTGTTTTGCATTGTTTTGTAATTGTCGGGTTTTAGGGATGGGCTTCGCGGGTCTTTGCGCTTTTCGGCGCCCCTGTTTATTGGTCCAACGATTCGAAAAGGGCGTCAACCGTGTCGAATACCGGTTGTTCGCCGGACGCGATTTTTGCTTTTATTTCGTTGACTTCTTGTTTGAGGTCGTTGATGGTTTTGGTGGGGTAGACGGCCATCGGGAATAGGATGATGGTTCCGTCTTTTTCCGTCACGTCCAGTTGGTCGCCTTCGGAAAGTCCCAGTTTTGTGACGATTTCATTTGGCAGGGTGATTTGAGATCTTTTTCGGATTGTGGCTATCATGGTGTTACCTCCGCTTTTCAGATTTTCTGATTATCTGATAAAAGTATAGCACAAAATGTGCTGCGCATCAATCTGTTTCCCTTTTTGTTTTTCACTTTTCCGGGCTGTTTTCTTTTTGAGCATCGACTGTATGCGCTTATGAATAAATTCAACGCGTGAGAACGAGTCTCGTTAGGTGAGCGATAAGCGGACGGATTGCTACGCGTTTCACGCTCTCGCAATCCTACGGACATTCGCATCCGCGCTTAAGTGAGCGTCCAAATCTACGATTTGGCTAACGCGAACTTATCGAGCAAAGCGGGTGGAACCGCGCTATATGCTCATGTCCGTTGCCTTGTCAAATGCCTGTATGCGCTTATGAACAAGTTCAACGCGCACACAGTCGCTTGACAAGGGCTTATCGCTCATGTTTGATTCGGCGGTGGGCTGTTATCGTCAGATTGGCGCGCTGTGCGCCGCGGGCAAGTTGTTCGGCCGGCCGGCGGAGGATGAGGCGTAAGTCTTCATTAACATACTATTTATCTGGATTTGAATCATTCCCGGCTCCGGCCGGGTTTTTTTGCGCCAGCATATTTTTGCTATTTTGGCTGTTTTGTCTTTCAAACGTTGACAAGTAACAACGATGTCGTTACAATACAAGTATCGGAGGTGTGATTATGGATAAATCATCAACTTTAAATTTAAGGGTTAATCCGACGTTGAAGCAAGACGCGGAATCGGTTTTGAGGCGTTTGGGCATTCCGATGTCGACGGCTGTCGATATGTTTTTGCACCAAGTTGTTTTGGTGGGGGGCATTCCTTTTTCGGTTACGCTTCCGAAGGCGCCCGAGCGGATCGACGCGGCTCGCATGTCGGAGGCGGAGATTCACGCCAAGCTTGAGCGAGGCTATGCATCCTATCAAGCGGGCAGAACGCAAAACGCGGCAGAGGCCTTTGATGCGTTTAGAGAGACGCATCGTCCATGAAAAAGTATGTTGTGGCAATAACGGATGACGCGCTCGCCGACATGAAAGCGCTATACACGTATATTGCTGTCGATTTGATGGCTCCGGACAATTCCATGGGACAGTATAACCGTATCGCGGAGGCCATTCTTTCTTTGGAGTCTTTTCCTGAGCGGTATGGTCTGTTCGTGTGTGAGCCTGAGCGATCTATGGGCATTCATAAAATGGTTGTTGATCATTATCTGGTTTGTTATGTGATTGATCCGCGGGTTGTGACGGTGATGGATGTGCTTTACGGTGCGTCTGATATTCACCAGACATTGAAGGAGAGACATCGTTGACGTGATGTTTTTTCATTTAACGTTGCGGATTTTCGTGCCTGCTATCACATTTCGCGCCTGAGCACATTTGGCGCCCCTGTTTTGAGACTCGTTATCTTTTTGAGGTTATCCATCTTTTCGCGGGGAACGGCGAGTTGTCGTAAGGTCAGCGATAAGCTTTCGAACTCTTCATCTGCCTTCGGACGAATCAGCGCGCTTTGTGATCAGCGCGTTTTTTTTTTTTTTTTGCCCGGTGTCACAATTTTTTTAAAATATTACATTTTGATGACATTTCACTTGAATATCAAATGGTTTTCAAGTAAAATATAAACAATAAACTTTTCTTTAAGCTTTTTATAGTATGGCATGGTGCTTTGGGATTTGTTGACCGATCGGTCATTCGGCGGGTGCGGCGCTTAGGGTTGGCTCGGTCGCGCGAAAAAGAAAGGAAGGAAAAAATGAAAAAAAGATTTTCGTTATGCATCATCGCGGCGATCATCATGATGGCGCTGCTGCCGGTGATGGCGCTGGCGCAGGAAGCGCAGACACAGCCCGACGCCGGGAGCGCGGCCAGAAGCGACGGCATCAGCGCGGAATCTGCTGCCCGCGCGGCTTCCCAGGATTATGACTCGGCTTTGGCCCGCATGCGCGAGGAGGCTGAACAGGAGGGCGCGCAGATCGTCTTCGGGGATGAAGCGGAGACGGACATCACCACCCAGGCCGCCGGGTCCAAACCGCTCTATATTGTGCTGGCCCTGGACGTGTCCGGCAGTATGGAGGGCACCCCGCTTGCCGCGGAAAAAATCGCCGCGAAAAATTTTGTGCGCAAGGTGATGGCTCATTCCGCTCAAAATCAGATTGCCATTGTCAGCTTTGACAGCTCTGCGCGCACCCTCTGCGGTTTCACCAACAACGAGTCCTATTTGGATCGGATTATAGACGGAACCTACGCGTATGGCACTACCAATGTCAATGCCGCCCTCAAAACCGGCGATTCGCTATTGGCCGGCGCCAACACCACCCGCACCAAAAAATACATCGTATTGTGTTCGGACGGGCTTCCGTGTGAAGGGGATATGTCTTATTCCGGCCCTTATAACAGGAATGATATTACAGAGGATTGCTATCCTTACGCCAATGCCGCTTATCACACGGCGCAAAGCCTGCATTCCAAATATTATATCCGCACCCTGGGTTTTTTCCACGATTTATGGGGACAAGAGCTGACCTTCGGCAAGCGCTTTATGCGGGATTTGCAAAACAAGGGCTTTTATCTGGTGGATGACCCCAACAATCTCAACATCACCTTTGAGACTGTGGTCGACGACATTGACACGGATACCAAAACCCGGGCCACGTTCGACACTGGCGCCAATGTCAACACCAAAATCAAACGCCAATCGGGAGACAGCGCTCCCAGCGTGGCGTCGGTCAACCGGACCATTACGGAAATCCGTTTTGTGTCCAACAAATCGTTGGTTCCCTCGTCGGGCACCTTCACCATCTCCGCGCCCGGTTCGGCCAAGCCCATCATCTGCTGGATTTCCGGCGGCGTGCTCTATTGTTATTCGGAGGACGCCGGGCCCCTGCTCAACGGGGACTGCAGCTGGATGTTCAGCGGTCTGGCGGGTGTCAAGAGCATTGACCTGGCCTATTGCGACGCTTCCCAGGTGTCCAACACCAGCCATATGTTTGACGGGTGTCAATCCCTGTCCACCATTGTGGTCAGCGACGATTGCGATATGACCCATGTCGGAAACAGCAGCGACATGTTTAAAGGCTGCAACGCGCTGATCGGCGGCGCGGGCACCGCGTACAACGGCTCAAACGGCAGCAATAACGCCTGCGTTGACGGCAACGGCCGCAAGGGCTATTTCACTCGCTTCTCCAATTACAACAACAACACCTCCCGCGTCCAGGCCATCGCCTACCGCACCCACGTGCAAAACATCGGCTGGCAGCCCTTTGTGCGAAACGGCGCCGTCGCCGGCACCAGCGGCCGCAGCTACCGCCTGGAAGCCATGCGCATCCAACTGGAAAATCAGCCCTATTCGGGCAGCGTGCAGTACCGCACCCACATTCAAAACATCGGCTGGGAAAGCAGCTGGCAGGCCGACGGCCAAAACAGCGGCACCAGCGGCCGCAGCTATCGCCTAGAGGCCATGCAGGTGCGGCTGACCGGCGACATCGCCAATCATTATGATGTGTACTACCGGGTTCACGCCCAGAATTTCGGCTGGCTGGGCTGGGCCAAAAACGGCGCCGAGGCCGGCACGGCGGGCTTCGGTTATCGCCTGGAGGCCATGCAGATTGTGCTGGTGGCCAAAGGCGGGGGCGCTCCGTCGCTCTCACCGGCTTCCAATGACAGCCGCGCCTTTGTTCAAAAAGGCTCCGGCGGCGCGGCCCCTGCCGTAAATCCGAGCCCCGCGGCGCCGACGGTGAATCCCGCCCCTTCGACCAATCCGACACCAACGCCGTCGACCAATCCCACACCGACACCAACGCCGTCGACCAATCCGGCGGCCACCAATCAATCGGTGGTCTACAGTACCCATATGCAAAACATGGGCTGGCAGCCATACGTCAAAAACGGCGTGGTCTCCGGCGCCGCCGGCTCCGGCCTGCGCATGGAGGGCTTCCGGATGCATCTTGAAAAACAGCAGGTGGCCGGCAACATTGAGTACCGCGCCCACGTCACGGGCTCCGGCTGGGAAAACCAGTGGCGCAAAAACGACGAAGTCAGCGGCTCCGTCGGCGCCGGCAAACAGATGGAAGCCGTGCAGATCTGCCTGACGGGGATGATGTCCTTCAATTATGATGTGTATTACCGCGTGCACGTGCAGGATGTCGGCTGGCTGGGCTGGGCCAAAAACGGCGAACAGACCGGCACCGAGGGCCTGTCCAAACGCGTTGAGGCGCTGCAGGTGGTGCTGATTGCCAAAGGCGCCGATTTGCCGAATTACAGCCCGGCCTCAGCGGACAGCCGCGCCTTTATCCGCAAGGGCGATCCCGCCCCCGGCTCGTCCTCATCGGGTCAATCGGTGGCCTATCAGGCCAATGTGCAAAACATCGGCTGGCAGTCCGCGGTGCGCAACGGCGCCGTCGCCGGCACCACGGGCCAAAGCCTGCGGATGGAAGGGCTGACCGTCAAGCTGGAAAACCAGCAGAAAGACGGCAACATCGAGTACCGCGCCCACGTGCAAAACATCGGTTGGGAAGATAAATGGAAAACCGACGGCGCCAAGGCCGGCACCGAAGGCAAAAGCCTGGCCATGGAAGCGCTGCAGGTGCGCCTCATCGGCAATATGGCGTTCTTCTATGATGTGTATTACCGGGTGAACGCCCAGAATATCGGTTGGCTGGGCTGGGCCAAAAACGGCGAGGAAGCCGGCACGTCGGGCTTCGGCTACCGCCTGGAGGCCGTGCAGATCGTGCTGGTGCCCAAAGACACCGGCGTCCCGACGGGCTTTAGCGGCTCCAACCGCAGCGAAGCCTATCTCAAACGATAAACCGCCTGTTGTCCGAGCGTTCCCGCGCGCGGATATCCGGCCGTATTGCTTACGCGCGTCAATGATGTTAGGGTTCATCTTTACGATTATAATAGGGTTCATCTTCACTTTTTTATTCATTAATCTTTTATTGTTGTTGTGTCCGCGGACGGCTGAGGGCTTTGACGCCCTTGTCAGCGTCCCGGGCACGCCGGACCTGTTGTGTATTCATCAAAGAAAGGAAGGAAAAAATGAAACGACGCAACACTCTTCTCGTTTGGCTGCTCACCCTGGCGCTGATCTTCTCGATGACCGCCGGCGTGTGGGCCCAGGAAGCCGCGCCCCAGGCGTCACCGACCGCCGCCCCCGAGGCCACCGCGCAGGCGCCCGACACCGCGGCCCCCGCGCCTGAAGCCGTTCCCGAAGGGGACGACGTTCAGACCCAGGGCTTCGGCGCGGACGTGGTCTACACCACCCATGTGCAAAACATCGGCTGGCAGTCGCCGGTGAAAGACGGCACCATGGCCGGCACCAGCGGCCGGAGCCTTCGCCTGGAGGGCATGACCGTCCGTTTGGAAAGTCCCAAATACAGCGGCAGTGTGGAATACCGCACCCACATTCAAAACATCGGCTGGGAACAGCAATGGAAAAAAGACGGTGAAATGAGCGGCACCCAGGGGCTCAGCTATCGGCTGGAGGCCATGCAGGTGCGCCTCACCGGCGATATGGAAAAGAATTATGACATTTATTACCGCGTCCACGCGCAGAATTACGGCTGGCTGGGCTGGGCCAAAAACGGCGAGGAAGCCGGCACCGCGGGCTATAGCTACCGCCTGGAAGGCATGCAGATTGTCACGGTGAACAAAGGCGACCCGGCGCCGAATCTCTCTCCAGCATCGGCCCGTTCTCAGGCTTTCATCAACCGCAACGCCCCCAAACCGACCCCCACAGTGACTCCGACGCCTTCTGTGTATAAGGAACAGGCCGTGATGTACCGCACCCACGTGCAAAACATCGGCTGGCAGAATTACGCCGTCAACGGCGGCACCGCCGGCACCAGCGGTCAGGGTTACCGCGTTGAGGCGCTGGCCTGCATCTTAAGCGGTCAGAAAGTGGAGGGGGACATTGAGTACCGCTCCATGGTGCAGAATATCGGCTGGGAAAGCGTGTGGCGCAAAAACGGTCAGCTCAGCGGCACCGAGGGCCGCGGCCTGCGGGTCGAGGCCATTCAGGCCCGGCTCACCGGGGCGATGAGCGGTCATTATGACCTGTATTACCGGGTGCACGCCCAGAACTACGGCTGGCTGGGCTGGGCCAAAAACGGCGAGCAAGCCGGCACCGAGGGCTTTAGCTATCGGCTGGAGGCCATTCAGATGATGCTGGTGCCCAGAGGGGAAGGGGCGCCGACCATCGCGCCGGGCTCTTCTTATAAGATTTCCTACATCAGCCGCACCGAGGAGCAGCGCCTCATCGGCATCGCCCGGGGCAAAGGTTATGAAACCTACAGCGGCACGCTGAAATTCTGCAACACCCGGACGGAAGTGGACAATATTGTCCGTTCGGCGCAGGCCTTGCCGGATAAGAATTATAAACTGCCCTACGCGTTGTTTGTGTTTGACACGCCGCAGAACATTTCCTGTAAATATCCCGGAAAAGCCGGTCTGGTCACCCGCAGTCAGCGTTTTGTGGCGCTGTCCAACCCGGAAAAATGGCGTTCCTACAACACCAGCCATTTGACCATCGGCATTAAGCCCAACAATAGTTATTGGTCCACCATCCCGACGCCGCTGGACACCAGCACGAGCATCGATGACGCCATGGTGGTGCTGGATTATTAAAAAAAATGTCTATGGCGGCGGTTATCCGCCGCCATTTTACAAATTTTTTTCAATGTTTCATTTGACATTGTTCTGAGTGTCCTTTATAATTCTATTGAGATGTTTCAAATGGGGCTTTTTCTTCTCATTTGAAAAAACAGGGTTTTCTTAAAAATTTTTTTAATAAGACCCCAAAAAAAATAAAGTTTCACAAGAATATTATTCTATAGAACCCTAAATACGGCTCAATAGAATAATAAGAAGGGAGGCGCTCTCAAGAAAAGGCAAAATAGGAAAGCTTGAAAATTTTATATTTCGTCCCTTACGGTTTTTAGAATTCAAAATTTTTATTTTTTATGAAAGGAAAATCCATGAAAGCAAAATCTAAAGTTTTGTTAGGCTTGCTCGTCGCGTTGGCGATGATGGTGTTTGCAGTTCCGGCGTTTGCCGCAAGTGCGACATTCACAGCGACTTTCACGCCTGAAAGTGAAACCACAGCCTATACGGGCAAACAAGCGGTCATTAACGTGGCCATTACGGACGCACAGAACCCCGGGGCTGATGATACTTATGATATTACAGCCACAGATAAAACGACAATTCCGGCTGGTGGTGGAGATGCAATTGCAACAAAAACCATCCATCTGATGGGTCAAGATCCCTCCGGTAATTTGAAACTTGCGGTAGGCGAAAACGCATACGTCGGTGAACACAATATCGAAATCAAAGTGTCAAAAACCGGCGAAGCAGGTAAAGGCGACAAAACCTACTCATACAAAGTTAACGTCAAAAAGAACCTCAACGCCACCATTTCCGACAACAACTTGGATAAAGAAGAAGAATTAGGAGTGGTTACAGGCTTAACAAGAAGTGTGAAAGCCGGTGATCCGATTGAAGTTTTCGTCACCCGCGGCGATGGTTCTGAAGAATACTCCTATCAATGGCAGATTGCGCCCCCTGACGCCGATGTCAGCGCTGCTGCTTTGATCGATCCCAAAAACAGCGACTTTGTGGATATTACAGGTGAAACCAACGCGAAACTCGAAAAAATCGCTAATATCGATGACAACGGTAGCTATGTCCGCTGTATCGTCAAAGACAGCGCGGGCAACGAAGTTGTCGCGAGCCATACTTACGGCGAAGGTGCGGAACAGAATGACATCTATTGCGTCAAATTGGATGTTGAAGACCTGAACTTGGTCTGCACATCTCCCACCGAAGATCAAAATGTCACCGTCATCATGACCCAGACTAAAGCCTTAACTGTCGCGGCTAAAGGCGGCCAAAAAGATTATACCTACAGATGGAAAAAAGACGGGGATTATCTGCAACCAACAAGCGTTACAGAAGGTCCGACTTTGACCATCAAAGGCGACGCTGACAAAGAAGCCGCCGGCGACTATGTCTGCGAAATCACCGACAAACGTCATCAAACGGTTACCTCTCCTGTCTTCCACGTCACTGTGGCCGATATGCCCACCTTGGTTCTCGATCCCTCGGTTGTCACCACACAAAAAGCTCAATATGATGAACACGGTGACGCTCAGTTTGGCGCAGGTGAAACCTTCATCACCAAAGAACAGGCTGCTTCCGGTATCGATTTCAAAGCCGTTATCGAAAATCCCGCGGAAATCAAAACCGTTCAATGGCTCCAGACAGGAAAATCTGAATGGCAGACCACCGATACCACTTTCCATGTAGATGGACCCATTAAAGACGGCACAATCGTGACAGCGAGAGTGGAATTTAAGGATCTCCCCGGAACAACAAAGATTCTGACTTACACCACCACGATTTATGTTACCGACGGTACATTGGATGGCGGTATCTACACCTACACCAGCAACACAGACACACCTGATATCGATCCGGAATACACCATTGTATTACCCTCCAAAAAATATTGGGCAAAAGGCTTTGGTGTTGGTCAAGAGTTAACAGAGGCAGATGGATTTGACATTAATCTTCCTGTAGATGGTACCGCGACTAAAGGTGGCGCGAATGTTGCTTACAAAGCAATTGTCTCGGAAGCCGCAGCAGCGAAAAGCCAGACTTTGAGATTTAAAGTTGTACCTACAAATGAAGCGAACTATCCCGTTACGGTTGAAAAACCCTATGTGAAAAACATGACGGTGAAAATCAACTCAACAGGCGCTAATAATTTGATCGCTTCTGATTATGACCTTCAAACAACATATGTAGGTACTGTTGCTTTGCCTGTCTCGAACACGGTAGGCTACAAAATCATGCGCGCGACCACCGCGGCAGACCTTGACCTTAAGGTTAAAACAACACCTTACAACGCTAAAGAACAACCCGCTGAAGTCATTGGAGCAAACGACGCCAAAATCGGCGAAGTCAGCGAAGTACGCTATATCAAAGAAGCAGATGCCAAGGATTATGTTGATGAAAATGGTGGTAAATACAAAATAAAAGGTGATTTGACCGAAAAACAAATGAATGCTTTCCTTAAGGCGCTCAAATCTGACGCTCCGGTCGACGCTGACAAATATCTGGTTGTTTGCAATGTTGCGGATTCCGATGAATATGCCGCTGCGAAGAACCTGTTGGTTCCCACACCGTATACAATCACCAAAGCAACCAAAGGCGCGGTTGAAAAGAGCCCGACCACCTATTTCGATTGGACTAAAGAAAAAGTCTACAACGGTCAAGAACAAGAACCCGATGTCAAATTTGCTGACGGCATGGAAGACGCCGGTAAAATCACCAAGGTTAGCTACAAGACCACTGACAAAAACGGCGCCCTTGTTGACGCGACACCCAAATCTGTTGGCGTCTACAAAATCTATGTTTCTACTGAAACGACAGCTGAAGATGGCAATGTTGATGAATTGGACAACGCATACATCGGCGAATTCGCAATTACCAAACTCCCCGTGACAGCGGACCTCTTCAAGATGGATCCCACTGAAGCGGACTACACCGGCAACCCGATCGTTCCGACCATTACCACCGAAACACCCGGTGTCGGCGCAATCGAAGCAGTCCACTACTATGCTGAAGGTTCTCAAGAAGAACTCGGCAGCGCTCCGGTTAAAGCCGGTAAATACACTGTGAAGATTGATGTCGCTGAAGGCGAAAACTACAGAGCTGAAAAAGGCGTTGAAGTTGGCACCCTCACCATCAAATCTCAAGAAACACACAAACCCACCATGTACGCTCGCGGTCACGTGCAGAACATTGGTTGGGAAGAACTTGAAACATTAGAACCCGGCACCACCAAACAAATCGGAACAACCGGCCGTTCACTCCGTGTTGAAGCTATCGATATCATTGTTCCCGAAAACTACACAGTTGGCGGATTCGCTCATATCCAAAACAAAGGCGACACAGCGGTCACTGAAGTACCTGCTGACGATAAAGAATATCCCGCCAATGTTCCGGAAGGCTACAAAGTATACCGTTATGGTACCACTGGTCAGTCACTCCGTCTCGAATCGATTCAACTCGAAATCAAAGACGCTTCCGGCGCTATGCTCCAAGGTCTGCAATATGAAACTCATGTTCAGAACAAAGCATGGCAAGGTTTTGTCGACAATGGTTCATGGTCCGGTACCAAAGGCTTGAGCCTCCGTCTCGAAGCTCTCCGCTTCGCTTATGAAGGAAACCCCGCTCCCGCGGATACTCCTCAAGCACCGGCAACTCCTGAAACTCCCGCAACTCCCGCGGAATAATCAGTGATATTCACAAAAGAGCCCGAAAGGGCTCTTTTCAGAGTGTAGACAAAGTCCAGGGCAAAAGCTCTGGGCTTTTGTTATTGATAGAATAATACCACAAAAAATGGTATAATA
>CACZTE010000115.1 GCA_902784045.1 uncultured Eubacterium sp.
AAAACGATGCTTCTTACACCAATCGGAAAACAATATGATCAAGAACAAGCCGTTAAGCTCACTCGTGAAAAAGAATTAATTCTCATTTGCGGTCATTATGAGGGAATTGACGCGCGCATCGAATCAAAAGTCGATGATATGATTTCCATTGGAGATTATGTTTTGTCCGGAGGAGAAATCGCCGCGATGGCTATCACAGATTCTATTGTCAGGTTATTTCCAAATGTATTGAAAGATGAAAGCACAAAAGAAGAGAGTTTAAATGATCATTTACTCGAATATCCTCAATACACAAAACCCGCATCTTTTCAAAATGACTCTGTCCCAGAAGTTCTTTTGTCCGGTCATCATGAAAAGATAAGGAGATGGAGACGAAAGCAATCTCTCAAACGAACACAAAAACTTCGTCCTGATCTTTTTAAAAAACATCAGTTCACCAAAGAAGATTACGAATTATTAAAAGAAATAGAAGACAAAGAATAGAATTCAATCACAAGCAGGTCGAAATTGCGTATAATTTTTTTATACGCAATTTTTGATTTTGTTCAAAAGTTCAAAAACAAAATTAACGTTTAAGGCGATTTAAAAGCTCAATCGCAAAACGAATATCGTCGGGTGATGATGTCCTTGCTATTTCAAAAAGATTGCGTATATTGACATCTTCATAAACCATTTTAGCTGCCAGGCGAGTTTGAGGATTAAGATAATAATTATCATTTTGATCATTTTCTTCTTCCAAGAGATCAGTGTGAGTAATGCTAAAGAGGGCACATAGCGCATCAATTTTATCAGCGCGAGGCATTTTTTCGCCACGTATCCATGTAGAAACTGTTGCCGGACTAACCCCAATTTGCTTGGCGAGTGTGCGTTGATTAATCGCATTTTTAGATAACAGTTTTTTTAGATTTTTAGCTATGTTTTGATTTATTATTTTCTCATTCATTGAAAACTCTCAATTGATTTAATAGGACTATTTTTATTTTAAGTGAATTTGCTTATAAATTATAACATAATTTACTTTTAGTAACAATAATTTACTTTAAGTAACAATGTGTATATTATTTGTGGATATTATTGTGAAATTGTGAATAACATCCTAAAAAACCATCAGAACAGTAAAATTTATCAAGAATAATGCCATTGACTTGGGGAAGCATAAGGTTAAATTGATCATTTAATAATAAACTATTTGATCTACAATTGCGCATAACGTAAGTTATGCGCAATTGTAGCAAAAAAATGGCATCTCCGTTATTTAATTCATAGATTTATCATATGATGATCCTGTTGGTTAAATTGTTTTAAATATGTTAAAATTTTTATGTAAAATAAAACTATCGTCATTCATACACAAATAAATAAGATCAAAAAAATCAAAATGATATAAGAATATAATCCAAATAAAAAATATAGATTTTTCTCAGAAAGGATATAATCAGTATGGCAGAAGAAAATAAACATTCCCCTACCGATAATACGCTGCTTTTCGAACTCGATGATTATCTAACAGCAATTAGAGGGTACTCTCAAAACACAGCAAAATCTTATCATAATGATTTAATCCAGTTTTTTAGATTTCTCACTTTGCGGTTTCACTTATTTGATAGTGTTGATCAGTCATCTGACGAATCCGAAATTGATATCGGCAACGTGGATACATCGGTTTTATCTAAAGTTGAGCTGCCGGATATATATGCTTTTTTAAGCGATGCGACAGCTAAACACGGCAACGCGGATAGTACGAGAAAACGCAAAACCGCTGCCATCAGAAGTCTTTATCATTATCTTACGGTCATGCGTAGAGAAAACATCGTTGATCCGACAATCAATTTGGAAGTTCCGAAAGTTAAACGCCGTGATCCTGTTTATCTGACGCTTGATGAAGCTAAAAGCCTTTTAAACGCCGTTTCCGAAAGCAATCATTACGAACGGGATTACGCTATTATTACACTCTTTTTAAATTGCGGTATGCGTTTATCCGAATTGACAGGTTTAAGATTAAAAGACATTCAAGATGAAACACTTCACATTGTGGGCAAAGGCAATAAAGAACGAGATATCCTTTTAAACGACGCTTGTGTGGAAGCGCTAGAAAATTACTTGGCTATAAGACCCAATGCGGAAAATGACGGCGTAACGGATGAGCATGTTTTTTTGAGCAACCGGAATCGCGGCATTTCTAATAGAACAGTTCAATCAATGATAAAGAATACTATTCTTCGCGCTGGGCTTGATCCGGAACGCGTAACAGTACATAAGCTTCGGCATACAGCAGCCACGTTAATGCATAAATACGGTCGTGTAGATATCAGGACGCTTCAAAAGGTACTTGGACACGAAAATATTTCCACAACGGAGATTTATACCCATATTGAAGATGATGATGTGCGTGACGCACTTTATAATAATCCATTATCGAAATATAACGTAAAATCCTGATTTTTACGATTTATCATCAACGATTTAAGCGATTTTAGGGTAATAGGATATGCCTTCACTTGAAAAAATCGCTTAAATCGACGATGTTTTAATTGGCTTTTAGAATTGTTTTTCTCATAAGAGATTAATACCAATCGATTCGACAAAACCTAATGACTAAGATAGGGAAATAATCATTAAGAATACAGAGAAACAAATAATTGCGTATAACGTTGCATTGGCAATTGTAGATTTCTTATAATTATAAGTTGTTTTTTATGTTTCCCTCGTAATATATAATGAAAAAGGACTTGGCTTAAGCCAGGCCCTTTTTTAATTGATTGATAACTCGATATCAAATCACTTCCCTATTTTACTT
>CACZTE010000116.1 GCA_902784045.1 uncultured Eubacterium sp.
GGCCAGCAATAATCTTCGACAAATTCATCGGTGACATCTACCAGATGGCAGGCGGAGGCGCCGCAACTTTTGGCCCGTTCTTCCAGACCTTCGGTTTCTTTGCCTTGACCCACATTGACGCAGACGCAAATGACGTCATAATTGTATGTTTCTTTGAGCCAGGGAATGATGGTGGTGGTGTCAAGGCCGCCGGAATATGCCAGAATAACTTTCTTTTTTTCCATATTGTCCTCCATTTTGTGTTTGAAATGAAAAGACGCCGTCATTGGGATGAGTCTTTTCATAGTTGTGTGTATTGTTTTTTTATTTTGTCAAATTATACAACAGACATTTGGTGAAATCAAGTCATTATGAAAATTTATTCGCACAATTTAAATATTTATGCAAAAATGATGCTTGATTATTCATGAGTTTAAGCGTATAATAGCTTCTATCCGAATGATGGAAATGAGTATTTATGCAATTATTCGGAGAATTTATACAATTCGGAGTTTATCATGATTAAAGCTGCTATTATCGGCGCCACCGGTTATGCCGGTCAGGCGCTGCTCGGCATATTAACCCGACATCCTGAAGTGGATGTCATGCATATTGGTTCGCGTTCCTACGACGGCGAAAGGATTGACCGTGTTTATCCGCTGTACCGCGGTACTTTGGATGACACGTGTCAAAACCTCAGTGTCCGTGAGCTCGCTGATTCGGCGGATGTGATTTTTCTCGCGCTGCCCCATGGCATCGCGTCGGCCCAAATTGACGAAAAGGTGCTTGACAAAACGGTGATTATCGATCTCGGCGCTGATTATCGTCTGAATGACGTGAATATTTATGAAAAATGGTATCAGGTCAAACACGAAAGTCCCGCGCTGCTGGCGTCGGCGGTTTACGGTCTTCCGGAACTTCACCGTGCTGAGATTACCCAAACCAATTTAATTGCCAATCCCGGATGCTACACCACCTGCAGTATTCTTACACTGGCGCCGCTGATCCAAGCCGGACTTATTGATATCGATTCGGTTGTCATTGACGCGAAGTCCGGTGTGACCGGCGCCGGACGGGGAGAAACCCTGGCCAATCATTTTTGCGAGGTCAACGAGAACATCAAAGCTTATAAAATCGCTTCGCACCGTCATACCCCGGAAATCGAACAGGAATTGTCATTGCTTTCGGATAAAGAGATAACGCTACTTTTCACGCCTCATCTTGTGCCGATGAACCGCGGTATTTTGTCCTGTTGTTATGCTAAAGCGACGGAAGACTTGACCGCCGATAAGCTGGCGGAGGTTTACCGCGTGTTTTATGAAGGCGAACCTTTTGTGCGTTTGATCGGCAGCGCTTCGCCCGAAACCAGATGGGTAAAAGGCACAAACCTCATTGATATTGGTGTGACTTTCGATCCCAGAACACGGCGAGTGATTGCCATGGGCGCCATCGACAATCTTTACAAAGGAGCTGCAGGTCAGGCTGTGCAAAATATGAACATCCGTTTCGGGCTTGACGAAAAGACAGGTCTCGATTTCGTGGCGGATTTTCCGGTTTAAAAATCGTTTTTTGAATAAAAAACCAAAAAATCATAATTAACGGTCTATAAAATGCCATATTATCTTTAAATATACGATTGTCTTCGATTGTCTTCATGTTATAATAAGCATGTTATGTCGCTAAATGACAACAAGAACAATTATAAGTAATGATGTTTTAAGTTACATCATTAGCAAGACAAAAGAGAAAGGATTTATTCATGAAAACAATCAAAGGCGGAGTTACCTCGGCAAAAGGATTTAATGTTTGTGGCGTTTCTGCGGGAATCAAAGCCAAAGACAAATTAGATACGGCGTTGATCGTATCCGATGTATCGGCAACGGCGGCAATCGTGACGACGACCAATGCGGTCAAAGCGGCCCCGGTGTTGTGGGATGACGCAGTCATCGGCGAAGATTACAATATTAAAGCTGTGATCATCAACAGCGGAAATGCCAACGCGTGTACCGGAGCTCAGGGAATCGACGACGTTCATGCCGAAGTGGATGCAGTATCTAAGGCGTTCTCATGCGATCCCCATGAGGTGGCGGTGGCCTCTACCGGCGTCATTGGCGTCCCGCTTCCCGTCGGTCGCATCATTGATGCGCTTCCCGAATTAATCGCGGGGTTGTCGGCGGATGATGAGGCCGCGGATCAAGCGGCGTGGGCGATTCTTACGACGGATACCGTGCCGAAGACCGCTGCCGTGCAAGTGTTGATCGGCGGGAAAACCGTCACGGTCGGCGGCATGGCCAAAGGCTCTGGGATGATTTGCCCCAATATGGCGACCATGCTTTCCTTTGTGACGACGGACTGCGCCATTACCAGAGACTGCTTGCAAACCATTTTATCGGAAACCGTGGGCGACACTTATAACATGATGTCTGTCGACGGTGATATGAGCACCAATGATACGGTGCTTTTGCTGGCCAACGGCAAAGCGCAAAACAAGGAAATTGTGGACAAAGACAGCGCTGATTATCTGACGCTTAAAAAAGCGGTGTACGCCGTCAACGAAATGCTGGCCAAAGCCATCGTTCGGGACGGCGAAGGCGCCACCAAACTCATTGAAGTTGAACTGACCGGAGCAGCGACCAAAACCGAAGCCAAAATTTTGGCCAAAGGTGTGGTGACTTCCAATCTGGTTAAAGCGGCGTTTTTCGGCGAAGACGCCAATTGGGGGCGCGTTCTCTCGTCTCTCGGTTCGACGGGCGTCGCTTTTGATCCTCAAAAGGTGACCCTTGAATTTAAATCCGCCGGCGGGAGCGTCACCTTGTATAAAAAAGGCCAGCCCTTTTCCTTTAATGAGGAATTGGCCAAAAAAGTCCTCGAACAAAAAGAAATCACCGTTCTGGTCAAAATGGAAGAAGGCAATGCCTCTGCCAAAAGTTGGGGCTGTGATTTGACCTATGATTATGTTAAAATCAACGGAGAATACAGAACGTGATTTGTTAGACGCTCATCCTTAAGAAACGGCGCAGCCGATAACGAATCATCAATCATTTAAATAATGAATCATTTATAACGTCTCGGTAAAACTCGGCAAATGCCGGGTTTTGCCATTAATCATCATGTGGAAGCATACGTCACTATCATTCTATTGGAGCTGGTAAAATGTATGGTTGATGATTGTTGCTTTATATTTGGTGATCCATTATTTAATAAAATCAAAAGAAAAGAGAGATTTCATGACTATCGAAAACATGGGGAAGTACATTGAAAAAGCCAATACACTGGTGGAAGCGCTTCCCTATATCCGCGAGTTTCGCAAAAAAATCGTCGTGATTAAATACGGCGGTTCCTTTATGTACGATCAAAACATCAAGCAATCCGTTATTGATGACGTTGCTTTGATGAAACTTGTCGGGCTGCGTCCGATTATGGTTCACGGCGGCGGAAAAGACATTTCCGCGATGTTGGGCCGCTTAAATGTGGAGACAGAATTTGTTGATGGCCTTCGCGTGACGGACAGTGAAACCGTCAAAGTGGCGGAAATGGTGTTGTCCGGCAAAATCAACAAAGAAATTGTCGCCCTCCTTCAGGAAAAGGGGATTGGCGCTGTCGGACTTTCCGGTAAAGACGGCGGCATGCTGCGGGTGAAAAAGAAACGCGGCAAAGATGGCGCCGATATCGGATTTGTGGGAGAGATTACCCGGGTTAAAACCGATTTACTCAACACCCTGATCAAAGGGGATTATGTGCCGGTCATCGCGCCGGTTGGCTGTGACAGCGCCGGCCGCTCTTACAATATCAACGCCGACCACGCGGCTTATGCCGTCGCTAAAGCGCTGGAAGCCGAAAAATTGGTTTATCTGACAGATACCGACGGGGTCTATATGGATTACCGCGATCCCAATTCCATCATTCGCAGGCTGAGCATTAAGGACGTGCGGCCGCTCATCGACGACGGAATTATTTCCGGCGGCATGATTCCCAAAGTGGAAAACGCGGTGGATGCCCTTCAATCAGGTGTCAATTCCGTTCATATTTTGGACGGCCGCGTTGAGCATTCTCTGTTGCTGGAACTCTTCACCGATGCCGGATGCGGAACGATGATTAAGGACACACTGCCGTCATACGGATGATGCGCTTTTGTGTTTCATCGATCAAGATTGCGCACATTTTTTCCGGGTCTCAAAGCCGACGCTGACTTTTATATAAGCATGCGCCCAATCGATTATTATCATTTTTGTGACATGTGAAATCGGATGAATGGCTTGTTTGCTTAGAAAGCATTTCTTGGAATGGTGCTGCCAAACGGGGCATTCTCGTCTCGTTTATCCTAACTTTGTCCCAATTTTAGGGCGGAGATGATTCTCAACCTTTATGAAGAGGAGATAAAATGAAAAGTCAACACATTATGGAACGCGGCAACGCGGTGATGATGCCGACTTACGCGCGTTTTCCCATTGTTTTCGATCATGGAAAAGGATGTGAACTCACCGATGTAGACGGCAAAACCTATCTGGATTTTACAGCAGGTATTGCTGTCAATTGCCTGGGTTATGATCATCCGGCGCTGACTGCCGCCATCGATCAGCAGGCGCGCGAGATGCTTCACGTGTCCAATCTTTATTGGCATGAGCCGATGGTGGACGCCGCCGAAAAGCTGACGCGTTTGAGCGGTCTTGATCAGGTGTTTATGTGCAACAGCGGTGCTGAAGCCAATGAAGCCGCCATGAAGCTTGCCCGTATTTACGCTAAGCACGAAAAATCAAAAGACGCGGTGGAGATTATCGCGATGGATCATTCTTTTCACGGTAGAACCTACGCGGCCATTACCGCGACGGGACAGCCCAAATATCAAAAGGATTTGGATCCTTTAATGCCGGCCATTCGCCACGTGCCTTTCAACGATATCGACGCGCTGAACAGAGCGGTTTCTTCAAGGACAGCGGCGATTTTACTTGAACCTGTTCAGGGAGAAGGCGGTATTCATCCGGCTGATCCCGACTATTTGAAAGCGGTGCGCACCCTTTGCGATGATCAGAATATCGTCTTGATTTTTGACGAAGTGCAGTGCGGCATCGGCAGAACAGGTACCTTTTTCGCTTACCAGCAGTACGGGATTAAGCCCGATATCGTCTGTTTTGCCAAAGGCATTGCCGGCGGTGTCCCGATGGGAGGGATTATCGGTTCGGCGCGCGTCTCGCAGTATTTTACGCCGGGCACCCATGCCTCCACTTTCGGCGCGGGACCGCTGGCCACGGCGGCGGCCAATGTCGTTTTGGATATTGTCGGCGATCCGGCGTTTTTGGATGAGGTGAAGCGCAAGGGCGACTATCTCACAGAAGGGCTTCGCTCGCTTCAGGCAAAAGGCGATGTCATTATGGATATCAGAGGACTCGGGCTGATGCAGGGTATTGAACTGAGCTGCGAAGCCGGTCCCATTGTGAATCGCGCCATTGAAAACGGGCTGTTGCTCGTCGGCGCCGGCAGCCATGTCATTCGTTTTGTGCCGCCGCTTATCGTCTCTGAAACGGAGATTGACCGGGCGCTGGCCATTCTTGAAAAATCTTTGCCTACTGCGTAGAATAATCTGATATTGTTCGCTTTTTTATTTAGTCCGTGGTATGATAATATCACGGTTTTTTAAATCGTGATTAACAATAGAAAGGTGGTGAGATCATGTCCATCTTAGATGCGATCAAAGAAGCGGAAGCTTTGGCGGAACAGACGCGAAAGGATGCCGCGAAACAAGCGCGCGAGATAATCGGTAAGGCCGAGGAAGAAGTGCTTGCTGACAGAGAAGCGCGGCTTTCTGCTCTTCGTGAAAAAGGAGCTGCCCTTATCGAGGAAGCGAAAATCGAAGAAAACGCCGCGGCGATTCGTGCTGTCGCGGAAGCTGGGTTAAAGGACGACGCAATGGTCAAGGAAGCTGAGAAGCGTTTTGACGATGCCCTTGCTTTTATATTGGAAAGGACGAAACACGCATGATTGTCAGCATGAAAAAAGGCACCCTTGTCATATTGAAATCAGATCGTGACGCTTGTCTCCGGGCGCTTCAGCAGGCCGGGCAGTGGATGGCCATTTCCGAGGAAGAAGGGGAAGTTCCCGAAGCGGCCACGCTTCAGGCGGCTGCGGGTGATGTCGAAAACGCCTTTTCCTTTTTAAGCGGATTCGGCAAAAAAGCGTCGTTTTTTTCGGCAAAGCCCGAAGTGACGTCTGATACGCTTCTTGACGCTTGCGAAAGCGGAAAAAAGACAGCATTCGAAACCGAACGCGTGATGGCGGCCATTACTGATCATGAAGGAAAGATTTCCGCCCTTCAGGCCCAAAACGAAAGCCTCAAACCATGGCTGGATTTGGATATGAACATCGAGGACGTCCATGATACCAGACACGTCCGCGTTTTAAGCGGCTTCGTTCCGGTTGACGCTTTGTCTGTCTTGGAGGAATCTCTTGGAGACGACGGCGCGCTTCAGACTTACGGTGAAGGGGACGAGGGTATTGCCGTTTTGATCTATTTATATGGGGCTTCCGACAGCGAATACATGAAAGCAACCGTCTCATCTCTATCGGAGGCGGGTTTTGCGGAAGCGTCGCTTCCCAAAATGACAGGGAAACCGAAAACGCGGTATGAGGCCAACCATGCCGCCGTCCAAGACCTACTCCAACAAATCGATCACCTGAAAGAACAAGCACAGGCGCTTTCGGAGAATATGCAGGATGTAGCGCTTCTGTCAGAACAGGTTCGGGCCGAGGCCGAACGGGCGCGGATGACTGGGATTGAAACGGCGGAAACGGTTTTGCTCACGGGATGGGTCAGAGAAGATAAGGTCTCGCGAATTGAGCAGGCTGTGAAGGAGACCACCGCCTATTATGATCTCACCTTTGCCGATCCCGGTGAAGATGAAGTTCCCCCCACGGTGACCAAAAACACGCATTTTCTCTCTCAATTTGAAACCATCACCGACATGTTTTCTCTTCCTAAAATCGGTACCATTGATCCCGCACCGGTAGCGGGTATTTGGTATTGGATTATTTTCGGGATGATGATGGGTGATGTGGGATACGGCGCTTGTATGTTTGTGATCTTTTTCTTGTTTAAAAAGATTAAAAAACCGACGGGCGAATTCGGAAAACTTATCAACGTATTGTTTTATTCAAGCATTACCACGATGATTTTCGGTGTGCTGTTCGGATCGTATTTCGGGGAAACATGGCATCCGATTATGTTTGCGCCTCTGGATAATCCAATGGGTTTTCTCATCTTTACCATGGTGATCGGCATGCTTCATATCTTCTCCGGCATGGGCATCAAAGCGGCGGAACTCATTCGTGACGGCAAATGGCTGGACGCGATTTTCGATGTGTTCAGCTGGATGATTCTCATTACGGGACTGCCGATGCTCTTATTGCCCGGCTTTCAAACCGTCGGCATGGTGATGTCGATTGTCGGAGCGGCGATTATCCTCTTGACGGCAGGCCGAGAAAAACCGACGATTATCGGCAAAATTACCGGCGGCCTTTTGGGACTTTACGATATCAGCTCTTACCTTTCGGATATTTTGTCCTATTCGCGCATCCTCGCGTTGTCGCTGGCTACCGGTGTTATCGGGATGGTGATGAACCTTCTGGCTCGGATGGTTGCCGTTAACCCGATCGGTTTTGTTTTCGCGTTGCTCATCTACATTGTCGGGCATGTGTTTAATCTGGCCATGAGTCTTCTCTCGGCTTATGTGCATGACAGCAGGCTGCAATATATCGAGTTTTTCGGCAAATTTTATGAAGGGGGCGGCAAGCCGTTTAAACCGTTGGCGCTTCGTCCCAAGCATTTTGATATAAATGATCAAACCAAATCGTCTCATTCATCATTAGGAGGTAAAAAATGAACACAGGAATTGTTTTAGCATTGGTTGGCGCGGCATTGTCCGCGATATTAGGCGGCATCGGCTCCGCCTTTGGCGTTCAGGCAGCCGGGGTTGCCGCTGCGGGTGTTTGCTCGGAAAAGCCGGATCTTTTCGGTAAGGTTTTGGTCCTTCAAGCCCTTCCGGGTACTCAGGGGATTTACGGTTTTCTCATTGCCGTTTTGATTCTTGTGCAAACCGGTGTCATTTCCGGCTCACCGGCCGATCTTACTGTGGCACAGGGATTGTCATATCTCATTGCGGGCCTGCCGATTGCTTTTGTGGGATGTGGCTCCGGCATTTACCAGGGTAAAACAGCTGCCGCGTCTATTTTGATGACGGCCAAGGATCCGGATTCCTCGGCAAAAGGAATCACGATGACAGCGCTTGTGGAAACCTACGCGATTTTGGCGCTTTTGGCTTCCATTTTGATCTTATTCGGAATTCGATAAAAAGAGGCAATCTTAATGGCTACGGATGCGATTATTAATAAAATCAAAGCTGATGCCGAAAATGACGCCGGGAAAACGATCGAGGAGGCTAAAAACCGCGCCAAGGCGGTTTTAGCGGAAGGAGAGAAAGAGACTGACCGTGCGGCAGATGATATAAAAGCCCGAACAGAAGCTGACATTGCCGCTTTAAAAGAACGGTCGGCGCTCATGACCCGTCTTGATATCCGCAAGCAGACGCTGGCGGCCCAGCGCGCTGTTTTAGATCAGGTTTTTTCCGAGGCGGAGGAGCGGTTGGCGAATATGTCCGATGATGAAAAATCAAAATTTATCACGAATTTTATTGTGAGTGCAGCAGTGACCGGAAACGAGACACTCTGCGTGCCCGAAGGCGAAAAGCGTCTGTATTCTCAGAGAATTTTAGTCTCGGCCAATCGGGAACTGAAATCTAAAGGTCTGCCCGGACAACTCACCATTGACGACGTCCCCGCGCCTTTTTCCCATGGTGTGATGATTCGCGGCGAACATGCCGATATCAACGGTGATTTCCATGTGTTAATTGAGGAAGTGCGGGCGACCTGCGAACGCGAAGTCGCGGATATTTTATTTGATCATGAGGTGTCATAATGGCAGGCGGAACGCAATATTTGTTTGCGGTGGGGCGTGTCAAAGCGAAAGAAGAAGAAATCATCGACAGCCAGACATGGCAGAGGCTCATCGATGCTGATACAGACGAAGCCTTCCGGATTCTCAAAGAGCGCGGCTACGGCGATTCGGGGGACATTGATTACGCTGAAGCTTTGATCGCGTCGGAAATGACAAAGACAGCCGGGTTTATTGCCGAAATCTCACCGGAACCGGCTTTCACCGATCTCTTTCTGTTTAAAATTGACGGATACAATTTAAAATTAATTTTAAAAGGTATTGTGATGCGAAAGGAAGTGGCTCCTTATCTTCATGAAGGAGGCTCTATTCCACTTGATAGTCTCCAAAAGGCTGTGGAAAACGATGCCTTTGATGCACTGCCGAATGCCTTTGTTCGGGCGATTAAAACACTGGAAACCGAAACTGACGCTCGAAAAATTTCCACCGTTGTCGATCAGGCGGTTTTCGACACGATTTTGGATGTACTGTCTGAAAAAAAACACAAAAACGCACTGTTAAGCCGCTATTTCAAAACAGTCATCGACGATACCAATATCCTCACGGTGATTCGGGGCAACGCCCTGGGCTATGATGAAAAAGCTGTGAGCGCTCTTTTGATTGATGGCGGAAGTCTGGAGCGCCAAAAACTCTTAGCTGCCGTTTCAGAGGGTGATGATAACGGCGCGTCGGCATTGGCGGACGCGGCGGCGGATGACAATGTCAAAAAAGCCCTTGGCCGATACGCGGAACATCATAATATCGGTATTCTCGAACAGGCCCTTGAACAAAATACCCTCGCAATCATCTCATCGGAACGCGGGGATGTTTTCGGGCTTGGTCCCATCATCAATTATTGGTTGCTGAAGGAACGTGAAGGCAAGATGCTTCGCATGCTTTTTGCCGCGAAACGCGGAGGTGTGGCGATGACCGCTGCCGAGCTGGGCGTTAAGGAGGCATAACATGGCAAGTGATGCAAAAATCGCCGTCATCGGTGATAAAGAATCGATTCTCATTTTTAAAGCCCTCGGTTTTCATACTGTCGACGCGATCTCGACTGAGGCGGTGGACAAAGCGATTAAAGCACTTGCGGAGGATCATTACGCCATTATATACATCACAGAGGACGCGGCGGAAATGGTCGCGGAGACCATTGACAGATACAAGACGATTGCCTATCCCGCCATCATCCCCATTCCGGGAAGAACCGGCGCGAAAGGAATCGGCATGAAAGGCGTTCGTGCCAATGTGGAAAAAGCCATCGGCGCGGACATTTTGTAATAAGGAGGAACCTGTTTGCATACATCGAATACAAACAACGAAGTGGTCGGTACCATTGTTAAAGTCGCGGGGCCGCTGATTGTGGCTTCGGGAATGGCCAATGTGCAAATGTACGATGTGGTACGGGTCAGTGAGAAAAAACTTATCGGCGAAGTCATTGAATTACGCGAAGATCTTGCGTCGATTCAGGTTTACGAAGAAACAGCGGGCCTGGGACCCGGAGAGCCAGTGTATTCTACCGGCGAGGCACTTTCGGTGGAATTGGCGCCGGGGTTGATTGAAGGCATTTATGATGGAATTCAGAGGCCTTTAACATCGATTTATGAATCGGCGGGAGACCGCATTACCCGCGGCATTGACGTGCCCAAACTGGATCGTGAGAAAAAGTGGACATTTGAGCCGAAGGTTAAAATCGGTGATCATGTGGTTCCCGGCGATGTGCTGGGCACTGTTGTCGAAACGCCTGCGGTTGTTCAAAAAATCATGGTTCCCGTGGGTATTGCCGGGGAAGTGAGTTTCATCTTTGACGGTGAGTGCACGATTACCGAACCCGTCGCCAAGATCAAAACGGACAGCGGTGACGAACGAGAAGTAGCGATGCTTCGCACCTGGCCGGTGCGCCGTGGAAGACCGTATCAGGAAAAGCTGGCTCCCGATGAACTCATGGTGACGGGTCAGCGTGTCATTGATACGCTTTTTCCCATTGCCAAAGGCGGTATCGCGGCCATTCCCGGGCCTTTTGGTTCCGGAAAGACCGTGGTTCAGCATCAGCTCGCCAAATGGGCAGACGCGGATATTATCGTTTATATCGGATGCGGGGAACGAGGCAATGAGATGACTGATGTTCTCATGGAATTTCCCGAGCTTCACGATCCGCGCACGGGATTGTCATTGATGAAGCGTACCGTACTCATTGCCAACACTTCAGATATGCCCGTGGCGGCCAGGGAAGCGTCGATTTATACTGGCATTACCATTGCGGAATATTTCAGGGACATGGGGTATAAAGTAGCCATCATGGCCGACTCCACATCCCGTTGGGCGGAAGCCTTGCGAGAAATGTCCGGCCGTTTGGAAGAAATGCCTGGCGAAGAAGGCTATCCCGCTTACCTGTCTTCTCGCTTGGCTGAATTCTATGAACGAGCGGGCTATGTGGCCTGTCTGGGTAGCGACGAACGCTACGGCGCCATTTCCGCCATTGGGGCTGTTTCACCGCC
>CACZTE010000117.1 GCA_902784045.1 uncultured Eubacterium sp.
AAAAAAGCAACGGACAGACCGATAATCGGTCTTAAGCGCCGTTGCTTATCTTTATCATAAACACGAATAATCTTTTTTGTCAAGAAAAACCAGCATAATCATGAACCAATCCACCCGCTAAGTGGGGGAAGTTCGCATAAGCAAGCCGCGCACCTCATGCCATTCGGGCATTTCTGTCGAGTCGTACGCCCTGAACCGACAAAAGTCTGCACGGCTTATTTTTTACGAAAATCAAAGATTTGGATGCTCACTAACAATTTTTGAAAAGCATTGCGTTAAAAAAACATTTGACAGGCAATAAAAACTATGTATACAATATTGACAGACAAAGGCGTTACTTTTTTAGGGGAAGCGCCTTTTTTTGTATATACACGTCTTATTGTTTAATCCGCGGAGCAAAACATCCTAATCGTAAGTGACTGATCTTTCTTTTGGCCAAACGATTCAAAACAGTCTTACGGCAAACGACAACTTTTAACAAGTTGATTGAACTGCCGCTTCATAAGGAGGTATGCTAAGTTGGACGCTATTATGTTTGAAACACTCAACAGCGAGATATTCGGTGTTTGGTTTCTCGCGGCGGCTGCTCTGGTTTTCTGGATGCAGGCCGGATTTGCGATGGTTGAAACCGGTTTTACCCGAGCAAAAAATGCCGGCAATATCATCATGAAAAATCTGATGGACTTTTGCCTCGGAACCATTGTTTTTATATTAATTGGATTTGGATTACTTTTGGGTGAAGACGCTTTGTTCGGACTTATCGGTCTCCCCAATTTATCGATCTTTACAAATTATGCCGATTTTGACTGGTCATCATTTGTCTTCAATCTGGTTTTCTGCGCGACGACAGCAACCATCGTTTCCGGCGCCATGGCGGAGAGAACCAAATTCTTATCGTATTGTATTTATTCTGTCATTATTTCCGCAATCATCTACCCTATCGAAGCCCATTGGACATGGGGCGGCGGTTGGCTTGCCGGGATCGGTTTTCACGATTTCGCGGGTTCCAACTGTATTCATATGGTTGGCGGTATCAGTGCTTTAATCGGCGCAGCCATCCTCGGACCGCGAATCGGTAAATTTGTTCGCGACGCCAATAACAACGTAACCAAAATCAACGCTTTCCCGGGACATAATATCCCCATTGGCGCTCTCGGCGTATTTATCTTATGGCTCGGCTGGTACGGATTTAACGGTGCGGCTGCCACCAGTATCGAACAGCTCGGAAGCGTCTTTTTGACAACGACGGTAGCGCCTGCCGTTGCCACGGTCGTCTGCATGATATTTACCTGGATTAAATACGGCAAGCCCGACGTATCGATGTGTCTGAATGCTTCTTTGGCCGGGCTCGTTGCCATTACGGCTCCCTGCGATGTGACAGACGCATTTGGCGCTTGCGCCATTGGTTTGGTTGCCGGCCTGCTCGTTGTCTTCGGCGTTTGGTTTTTGGATCATATCATTCATGTGGATGATCCCGTCGGCGCCGTCGCTGTACATTGTCTGGGCGGTATATGGGGAACAGTTGCCGTCGGTCTCTTTGCGACAAGTAGCGCGCCGGGTTATTCCATCGTCGATGCCGCCGGAAACACCATGACCGGACTCTTTTACGGCGGCGGCTTCAAGCTGCTCGGTATACAAATGCTTGGCATGGGAGCCACAGCCCTTTGGACAGCCGTAACCATAACAATTACTTTTTTAATCATCAAAAACACAGTTGGTCTTCGAGCCTCGGAAGAAGAAGAAATCACAGGTCTCGACGTCACAGAACATGGCTTATCTTCTGCCTATGCGGGATTTAGTTTGATGGATATCACCGATTCCGTCATGAGTGTTAACGAAAACACCGATCTCGGCACACAAGAATATGACAGCGCGTCTCAGACACTCAAAGACACGGCCGTACCGGTGGTTGATCACTCATTACCCGAAACCTTCCATAGCAACATCCATAAAGTTGTCATCATCTCTAAGCTCACCCGTTATGACCAACTGAAAAAAGCGATGAACAAAATCGGCGTTACCGGCATGACCGTGACGCAAGTCATGGGATGCGGCGTACAAAAAGGCGCCGGCGAACGCTATCGCGGTATTGAAATGGATGTGACCTTACTTCCTAAAATTAAAGTGGAAGTCGTCGTCAGCAAAATTCCGGTTGCTGAAGTCATCGAAGCCGCGAAGCGCGCGCTCTATACGGGACATATCGGCGATGGAAAAATATTCGTTTATCCGATGACCAATGTTGTTAAAATTCGAACAGGCGAAGAAGGCTCAGCTGCTCTTCGCGATGTCGAATAGATCATCACATTTTACAAGGCTCTATGAACACCGCTTCATCGAGCCTTTTTTACGTCCTTCATCATTTCCTTAGTCCTTGATTAAAATCCTATCCGTGATGCTTTGCGTTTAAAAAAGATTTTTTCGTCCTATAAAAAATAAAGCCCCCTCTTGACGCAAAGTTGATTATTGTATACAATATTATCGTCAATATGATTGACTGGGCAAAGACGTCCTTATAGGATGACTTTGCCCTTTTTTATATGAAATTAAGGAGAACAAGCATGGATTTTACCAAAATGCACGGCATCGGCAACGACTATGTTTACATTAATTGTTTTGAGGAAACCGTCGAAACCCCCGAAAAGCTCAGTCCGGTTTTATCGGACAGGCACAAAGGCATCGGCGGCGACGGCATCATCTTAATTAAACCCTCATCGAAAGCGGACTGCGAAATGGACATTTACAACGCTGACGGCTCCCGGGCCAAAATGTGCGGCAACGGCATTCGGTGTGTGGCCAAATATGCTTATGAGCACGGCATCGCCCACAAAAAAACAATGACCATCGACACCCAAAGCGGCATCAAAACCATGACCCTGACAACCGACACGAAAGACCGTGTCCAAACGGTTACCGTCGATATGGGTGAGCCCATCTTAAACCCTGCGGAAATTCCCGCACTTTTTGACGGTGACAACATCATTCACACACCGATCTTCGTCGGTGGCGCTCTCACCCGAGTCACCTGTGTTTCCATGGGCAATCCCCACTGTGTGTGCTTCGTTCCGGATTTGGATAGTCTCAACCTCACTGAAATCGGACCATCCTTTGAAAATCATAAGCGCTTTCCAAACGGTGTCAACACGGAATGGATTCACGTGGCGGATCCGGAACACATCAATATGCGTGTGTGGGAACGGGGCAGTGGCGAGACAAAAGCCTGCGGCACAGGCGCCTGCGCCTCTGTGGTCGCCTGCGTTCTAAACGGCTTAACCTCCAGGCATGTCACCGTCAGACTTCTCGGCGGAAATCTCAAAATCGAATGGCGAGAAGCGGACAACCACGTCTATATGACCGGCCCTGCCGAAGAAGTTTTCACAGGAAGCATCACCATCGAGGGAAGCTATAATAGCGGCCACGCATTATAGGTCTATTGTAACCTTGCCAAGAACAAATTCCTCCCCTAAATTAAATGAGCGTCCAATTCAGTCTCTCGCAGATTTCGCGGATGAACGCGGATAAACCATTTAATGATTATTTTTAATCTGCGTCAATCTGCGTGATCAGCAAGAAAAACAGTTTATTCAAAAATCTGATTGAAAGCAGTGGATAATATTCCATCCGCTTGACACAGCAGACAGTTCTCGAAATATATGTTGTAATACTCATCCTAATCACAAAACAAAAAAACAAATCGGCCTAAAACAGTTAAGAAAGGATAACCATGGCACACATCAATCCAAACTTTAACAATCTTCCTCAAAACTATCTCTTTACGGATATCGCTCGTAAAGTGAACGAATTCAAATCCAAAAATCCCGAAGTCAACATTATCTCCCTCGGTATCGGCGATGTGGCGGGTCCTCTCATTCCTGAAGTCATTGATGCCCTTAAATCCGCCGCCGATGACATGTCCCGTACTGAAACCTTTCACGGATACGCCCCGGAATCAGG
>CACZTE010000118.1 GCA_902784045.1 uncultured Eubacterium sp.
GGAATCATTTGGTTTTCCATGGGTTACGCCTCCTCATCCTGATGGTGATGCATGCAGGCTTCGGCCTGTTTGAGTTTATCGACAACTTTGCTTTCTAGCTCAAATTTTTTGCCGCATTTCGGGCAAATGACATCATCGGCGTCAAAGGATTCAAAATCCGTCAGATAGACTTCCCCGCAATCGGGACAGATGACTTCATATAAATCGTCATCCTCATCATCCTCATCCATGTGTTCCAGATCCGAAAAATCAAAGAGCAAATCATTCAATTCATCAAAATCATCGCTGAGATCTTCCAGATCTTCGTCAATCACTTCCACATAATCAGCCAAATCGTCGTGGGCTTCGGCAATGCCGTCCACCGCGTCGGTCAAATCGTCAATGACATCGATAAGCGCCGAGATAATCCGGCCTTCATCTGATGAAGTGTCAAGTTTAAGCCCTTCGGCAAGCCCCTTGATGTAGGCAACTTTTTCGCTGATGTATTTCATTAGACACGTTCCATATATTCGCCCGTGCGGGTATCCACGCGGATGGTGTCACCTTCATTAACAAAGAGCGGCACCGTAATCTGCGCGCCGGTTTCAACTGTAGCCGGTTTGTTGGCGCCGGTCGCAGTATCACCTTTGAAGCCGGGTTCAGTCTGCGTCACCACGAGTTCGACAAAGTTGGGCGCGTTCACCTGGAAAGCTTCCCCTTTGAAGAAACGAATGGTTGCATTTTCGTTTTCTTTGAGATAAAGCAGCGCGTCAGCCACTTTTTCGTGATCAAGGGGAATTTGTTCATATGTTTCAAGATCCATAAAGTAATAGAGATCGCCGTCGGAATACAGATACTGCATTTCTTTGGTGGTAATCTGCGCTTTGGGGAACTTTTCGGTGGGTGAGAACGTGCGTTCGGTGACGGCGCCGGTTAAGACATTGCGAATCTTTGTGCGCACAAACGCCGCGCCCTTACCCGGTTTGACGTGTTGAAAATCGACGACCAAATAAACCGAGCCGTCCATTTCAAATGTAATGCCTTTTTTAAATTCACCTGCTGATACCATGTACTACCTCCGATATTTTTTCAAATGTAATTGCGGTTAAATTCGGTCAAAGGACGTAATAACAGCCCTATTGACAATTGTTTTATTATTCTATCATATTTGAAGTCAGACTTCAAATATTTCTGAGGACTTTCGTGACCATCGCCCTTCCGATTGGTTTATCCAGACAATCACCAAAAATCAAGCGTTAAAATTGGTCTTATGCATCAGCGAAAAACCAATCACTAAGCGATTTCGGGGCGAATCCCGATGATGCCTCGCTGAAGTCCGGCAAGGTCGCGAATAAGCATGACATCTGTAAACCCCGCCGCTTTCGCCATATCAATCAGCGTTTTGCCCTGATTGTACCCGCATTCCAAAACCAGCAGCCCCTTTGGCGAAAGTCTATCAAAGGCTTCGGGCATCATCCGTCTGTAAAAATCGAAGCCGTCGAGACCGCCGTCAAGAGCTAACAGCGGCTCATAATCTTTAACGTCACGATCTAACCTTTGAATATCCGCTTTCGGAATATACGGTGGATTGGAAATGATGAGATCAAAGCGCTCGGTCTCAGGGACGGCCTCAAACAAATCGCTTTGAATTAAGCGGAGATTCACGCCATTTCGCTTCGCGTTTTTTTTCGCTACGGTCAATGCCTCCTCAGAAATGTCTGTCACGGTCACGGACAAATCCGGCCGAAGTCTGCCGATAGCAATACCGATAGCGCCTGAGCCCGTACACAAATCCAACACGGTTTTTCCTTTCTTCGGCAAAGCCTTTAGCGCCGCCTCGACGACACATTCCGTATCGGGTCTGGGGATGAGTACGTTAGAATCAACATAGAAGCTCAATCCCATGAATTCTTTTGTGCCAGTCAAATAGGCATAGGGCTCGCCTTTTAGGCGCCTGTCAATCAGTGACATGTAATGCGCTTCGCGGCACGCATCAACATCGTCTTTTGAATGGGTATAGAGCGACACGCGCTCGCAGTTTAAAACAAATGCCAGAAGCAGTTCAGCTTCAAATCGCGGCTGTTCGATGATGACTTGCTTTAACGCCAAAGTTCCCCGATTGATTAATGATTCGATAGTCATGGTCTTTTTCCCTTAATATGTGACCTTGGCGCCGAATGATGCTTTTGGAAAAGTATCTGACACCATGCACAAAAAAAAGCCGGTGATAACCGACTTATTTTGCCATTTTTTTTGCGTATTTTCTGTTGAAGCGTTCGACGCGGCCGCCGGTGTCAACCAGTTTTTGTTTACCTGTAAAGAACGGATGACATGCCGAACAGATTTCAACTCGCAATTCGGGTTTGACCGAACCGGTTTCAAAGGTA
>CACZTE010000119.1 GCA_902784045.1 uncultured Eubacterium sp.
CAAAATGTTGGCGACAATGATGTCGGCTTTCGCGCCGGGGTCAATGACATCTAAGAGATTGCCTTCACGGATATCCACAATGTCCGACAAGCCGTTTAAAGCCACGTTTCCCTGAGCGGCGTCAACGGCAATGGGATCAAAATCCACGCCAACGACAGGCTTCGCACCGAGACACGCCGCAACAATACTCAAAATGCCCGATCCGCACCCGATATCAAAGACCGTGTTTCCGGGCTCCACCGCCTTTTCCAAAGCCATGACGCAGAGCTTTGTGGTTTCGTGGGTCCCTGTGCCGAAGGCCATCCCCGGATCCATGCTCACCACCAAATCGCCCTTTTCCGGCGTGTAGCTTTCCCAGGTGGGTTTGATAACGATAGCGCGTCCGATACGGGTCGGCGTGTAAAATTGTTTCCAGCTGTTGGCCCAATCCTGCTCTTCCTCTTCGCGAATGGAGAGCTCGCAGCCGCCGGGATTGAGGCCGTAATCCGGAAGTCTTTTGATTTCGCTGATGATCCGGTGCATCAGATCATCAAAAGAATCCGTTTTTGGAAAATAGCCGCGGATAAAACACTTATCCGGATCCATGCCGAGCAGCGCGTCGTCGATATAGCCCACTGTGGGATCATCTTTAAGCACCGCGAGATTTGAGCCTGATTCCACCACGACGCCTTTCGCGCCTTCACGGTAGAATATTTCCGTGACCGCTTCTTCCGCTTCCGGCGTCGTTGTGATTTCCACTTCCATCCAAGTCATTTTTTTCTCCTTATTTACCGAATTCACTGAATGGTCAATTGCCTGTCTGATTTGGCCGCGTCATAGTACGCTGATGTCATCGTTGACAGATCGCCGCCTTGCCTCTGTCATGCAGCGGCGTCCTTCGCCTTATCATCAAAATGATGAGGAATTTCTTATACTCAATCATAGGTCAAAATCGAAAAAAACGCAAGTCTTTAAACACGTATGGACAAAATTGTTATATAATGGTAAAAATTCGTTTAAGCCTGCTATGATAACGCTAAATGTGGTACAATATTATACGAGTTAGCGAAGCTATACCCATCATCATATTTAATAGGGAGAAAAGGCCATGCCGCAGCAAGAAAACAAAGATTTAACTCGAAGCATACAAGAGTACGTCCCCGGTAAACAGGTGACGCTGGCTCATGTGATTGCCAATCCGAAACACGATGTGTATGTCAAGCTCGGCTTAGACGAAGACACCAACGATTCCATCGGTATCCTCACTATCACGCCCAGTGAAGCGGCTATTATTTCCGCGGATGTCGGCACGAAAGCGGCGCCTGTTCAAATCGGTTTTTTGGATCGTTTTTCAGGTTCGCTTGTCATTACCGGACGAGTATCCGATGTCAACACAGCCATTCGGGAAATTATTACCTTCCTTCAGTTTACCCTTGGTTTTGATATTCCTGCGCACATCACTCATTCATAAACCATGGCAAGCAACAGAAACCGCATCGCCATGATGGGACGCATCGGTTCAGGCAAAACCAGTCTGCGTCAACGCCTCATGGGCGAAGAACTCAAATACGAAAAGACACAGCAGGTTATCTATACTGATAATTTTGTGGACACCCCCGGGGAATTTATCGAAATGTCTTTATGGCATTCCGAAATTGTCAATGTCACGCTGGACGTGGGGCTTGTCATCGTGGTTAATTCCGCCATTGATCCTCAAAATTCCATCCGTCCCAATTTTGTTCAGACCTTTAATTTGCCCGCCATCGGCGTGGTAACAAAAATCGATCTGGAAAACGCCAATATCAAACGCAGCAGGCGTTTACTCCGTTATGCTGGCGTGAACGATAAAAACATTTTCGAAGTCAGCAACGTGACAGGAGAAGGCCTCGACACGCTTTCCGAAGCCGTTCACAGGCATATCAGACTCGGCGAAAAGCATCTATAATATTTTTTAATAAACTTGCGCCCCGCAAGTTTATTTCTTATGTATTATCTCGCCTGAGCCGGCGTATTTATCAATGAATCTCCCGTTGATGATCAATCAGTCAACAGTTCCCTTTCCAATATAATACCGCATTTACATTTAGACAGAAAGGAAAATCCTATGGCAGATAAGCTCATTCTGGATAACGAAGCTGCCATCGCGGCTTATCTCAAAGAAAAACAAGTCTTTCCCCAAAGCGCTGAACTCATCGTTGAGGACTTAAGAAGCGTCAAAGAAAGCGCTGAAGGCTACGTGAATATGATTTACCGCGTGCGCGGCTCCAATGGCCATTCCGTTGTGGTCAAACAAATCACCGATATTCCTTTAAGCCGCGCCAAAGAAATGAACGGCGACGGCAAAGGTCAGGATAACCACGCCCCCATTAAAAAGGACGATTGGACCCTTGATCCCGGCAGACTCCGGACGGAAATCGCCGTTCTCATTTTCTGGAACCGCATCAAACCCGGCATTTGTCCTGAAATTTATCATTTCAGCGAAGACAACGGCATTATCGTGATGGAGGACCTTTCGGATTTAAGCCTACTCCGCTATGAATTCGGGCGGATGGTGCGCTATCCGGGTATCGGCAAAACCATGGGTGATTTTTGCGCGCGGAATCTGTTCTATTCATCGGATATGAACATGACCGGCTATCGCCATCAAAAACTGCTGAACTTTTTTGATAATCCCGAATACACCGCGCTGTATCAATTTATCTATCATGAATGCTGCATCGTATCAGACAGCCGTGAAATGCCGGCGCAGGTCAACCCTCACCGAATGCGGGTTTTGGCTAACGAAGCTGTACAAAAACGCATCGGCGAAATGGCCAATTCCTGCCTGCGCAAAAAAGAATGTCTGATTCACACTGATATTCACGCCTCCAACATTATGGTCGGCGGTGACGATGTCAAAATCATCGATACTGAATTTGCGGGTTTTGGTCCCGCAGCTCAAGATTTCGGCCGTTTTACTGCGTCTTTTATTCTTAATTTTGTCTCATGGTATGCCGATGACGGCGTGCACACCGAGGCTGAAAAAGCGGATTTTCGCGTGTATCTTTTGAACATGATTTCCGATCTTTATCACACCTTTGACGACACGTTTAAAAAGCTCGTTGATGAAAACAAAGCCAACAATTATAACCTGAAGCGCTTTGATGTAGAGGCATTTCTAACAGGTCTACACAGTGACTGCTTTGACGCCACGGCCTTAAACGCCGCATCGCGCATCGCTGACCGCGGACTATGTCACGATCTTGAACGCCTTCCCCTTGAGGAACGCTATTATCCCCAGCATCTCATTTTAACCATTGCCGAGGAGATTTTGGGCGGAGCCGTGAAGCTTACGACCGTCGATGATTATGTGACCTATTTGAAAGGCGTCGCCGGACGTCATCCGAAAGAAAGCTACGGATTGTAATCATAAAAAATAACAACAGATCAAAAAATCCCCTTTTAGGGGTTTTTTTGATGGTATCTTTATTAGTTTCTTCAATTAAAAGTCAAAGAGCATGTCGGCAAAACCATATGTCAGACAAAAAATTGCCAAGAATCCTTAATGAAAAAAGCTCTATCCGGGCGGGATAAAGCTTTGATAATATTAAAGATTATTACAACTCGAATTTTTCGTGAATATGTACCATCGCGTCTTTGGCGCGCGCTTTGTCAATGAGGCAGGATATTTTAATTTCCGATGTACTGATGGTCAGAATGTTGATGCCCATTTCAAAAAGGGCTTCGAAAAATTTGCTGGCAATTTCCGCGTTGGCCACAATGCCAGTGCCGACGACAGAAAGTTTGGCCACACCCTGATCGAACTCAACCTTTTGGGCACCGACTTCAAAAGAAAATTTCTGAGAAACGGCAACGGCTTCCTGCAGTTCATCGACATTGACCGTGAAGGAAATGTCATTAACCGCTGTGCGGTTGACATTTTGCACAATCATGTCCACGTGGATATTTTCTTTAGCCAATGCGGAAAACAGGCGGAAAGCGATACCCGGTTTGTCCGGCACTTCGAGAATTGAGATTTTCGCGATATTTTCATCGAGGGCTATGCCTCTGACCAATACTTTTTCCATATAAATATCCTCCTTGAGATCATTTGATCCGGTTTTAAAATTCTTGATAAGCGTGCCCTTGCGGTCGTTATAACTGGAGCGCACCACCAGGGGCAAGTTGTATTTTTCGGCCAGTTCCACACTTCTGGGGTGCAGCACGCCGGCACCGAGGCTGGCCATTTCCAAAACTTCTTGATATGACACATAATCGAGTTTTTTCGCCTTTGGGACAATGCGCGGATCAGCGTTGAACACGCCGTCAACATCGGTGTAAATTTCGCATTTATCGGCGGAGAGCGCAGCGGCGAGTGCCACTGCTGACGTGTCAGAGCCGCCGCGTCCGAGAGTGGTGATTTCACCCGCTTCATCCACGCCCTGAAAGCCTGCTACAATGACGATGCGTCCGTGCTTGAGTTCCCGCTCGACCCGCGTGGTGTCAATGCCTTCAATTCGCGCTTTTTTGTGGACATCCGAGGTGTGAATACCGCTTTGGGCGCCGGTGAGTGAAATGACGTCGTAACCCAAACGCTGAATGGCCATGGCTAACAGAGCGATGGAGACCTGCTCGCCGGTGGAGAGCAGCACGTCCATCTCTCGGCTTGGGGGATGGACGTTGATTTGATGCGCCATAGCAACCAATTCATCGGTTCGGTCTCCCATGGCCGATACCACGACGACAACCCGGTGTCCTTCATCGATTTCAGAAGTGACGCGCTTGGCCACCCGCTTAATTTTATCGACATTTCCAACGCTGGTTCCGCCGTATTTCTGCACCACGAGCACCGGTTTTTGAACGGGATTGATCCTCTCCGGTAAAGAACCTTCCGATTGATTAACTGTAAACTCTGGCATAGAAAACATCAGAAATTCTCTCTTTAAGTTTAAGCATTAAATCATCAAAGACATCGGCATGAACTTCTCCGGTCATGAAAAATACCGTATCATCGCTAACGATGATATTGCTGCGCCCGCCGACTTTTTCAACGATGGACATGACGTATTCGAGGTCTGAATTGCCTTTGATTCCAGCTCTTAAGTAATAGCGTCCGGCAAAATAGGCGTTGCCGCATTTTTCGATGGGTTTGTCCATCGGTAAATAAGCGGGATAAAGACCTTCATCTAAGGTTTTGATGATGTAAAGCACATCGCCGACAACAGCGTTGGCCGTGGCGTCTTTGCCGGCACCCTTGCCGTAAAACTGAAGTTCGCCGATGATATCACCTTCGATGGAGACGATGTTGAACTCGCTGTTGACATTGCTCATCATGCTTTCTCTGGGAAATAGCACGGGTTCAACAGTGGTGTAGACTTTGTTTCCCTCAGCGAGAACGGAATGACCAAGATATTTGACACGGTATCCCATGTCCGCCGCCATTTCGATATCGATAGCGCGAATGTCAGAAAGACCGCGTTTTTTGATGTCTTCGTCCCGGACGACGCCGCCGTAAGCCAGAGTGGACAAAATAGCGAGCTTGCGGGATACATCGTAGCCTTCGATATCGGCGCTGGGATCAGCTTCAGCAAAGCCGATTTGCTGGGCAAGCTTCAGCGTGTCATCAAAATCGGCGTTGTTTTCGGTCATTTTTGACAGGATAAAGTTGGTCGTTCCGTTTAAGATCCCTTTGATTTCGTGAATGCGGTTGATTTTGAGCTCTTCTTTAAGGGAGCCGATGATGGGGATTCCGCCACCGACGGCAGCTTCATAACGCAAAATGACGTTGTTTTTTACCGCCAAATCGACCAGCTCTTCAAAATATTCGGAAATGACCGCTTTGCTTGCCGTTACCACATGCTTGCCGTGGGAGAGCGCCGCTTTAATCATTTTGTATTCAAAATCCATCCCGCCAAGAAGAGAGATGACGATTTGGATGTCGGGGTCGTTCATGATGAGGTCGGGATCAGTGACGATGGTGCAGACTTTGTCTGAAGGGTCGACTTTTTTAGCTGGATCTTTGTCCAGGATTTTGGTGATGACTGCTTTTTCGTCGAGATTGTCGGCGAAGCGGCCTTTGTTAAGATTGATGAGTTCATAAACGCCGGTTCCGATGGTGCCGAAACCGAGTAACGCTATATTCAATGGTTATACCTCTTTTCATAATTGCTAACGTGTTCAAAACCGTATCGTTTAAAAAATCACTTGTTTTTCAGTGAAAAACATTTTATCATATAGGTATGCAATAATCAATACACAATTTCGGAGGAACTATGAACAAAAAATACCTCAGTACCCGCGGCGGACAGCATGACATCAACGCGTCTGAAGGCATCATATCGGGGCTTGCGGCTGACGGCGGACTTTTCGTTCCCGAATTCTTAGACGATATACATCTTGATCTGACGGCTTTGACGGGTGCCGATTACACAACAGTGGCAAAAGCTGTTTTTTCCGAGTTTTTAAATGATTTTTCAGAAGAGCAAATCGACGCCTGCGTGACAGCTGCTTACGGCAGCGGCAAGTTTGATGGCGATTGCCCCGTGGCGCTGAAGAAAATCGACGACCGGCATTTTTTGGAGCTCTATCACGGACCCACCTGCGCCTTTAAAGATATGGCACTGACCATTCTTCCCCATTTGATGACGACTTCTCTCGCGATACAAGACATTCATAAGCGCATACTCATTTTGACCGCCACTTCCGGTGACACGGGAAAAGCCGCCCTCTCGGGCTTCGCGAACGTGGATGGCATCGACATTATCGTCTTTTATCCCAAGGATGGCGTCAGCGTGGTTCAGGAAAAGCAAATGCTTACTCAGGAAGGCGACAATACTCGTGTAGTTGGTGTTGTCGGCAATTTTGACGATACGCAAAACGGCGTTAAACAAATTTTTTCCGATCGCGATTTTGAAAAGCAACTTGCCGATAAAAATGTCTTGCTCAGCAGCGCCAATTCCATCAATATCGGAAGACTTCTTCCTCAGGTCGTCTATTACGTGTTCAGTTATCTTAAAATGGTAGAAAACGGCGAGATTTCCTTGAATGATCCCGTCAATTTCGTGGTTCCCACCGGAAATTTTGGCAATATTTTAGCCGGTTATTACGCCTCAAAAATCGGTGTTCCCGTAGGCAAACTCATCTGTGCATCCAACGCCAATCATATCCTGACGGATTTCTTTAAAACCGGCGAATACGATCGTAACCGCGATTTTTACAAAACCATTTCTCCTTCGATGGATATTTTGATTTCAAGCAATTTGGAGCGACTGCTCTATGATCTGGCGGACCGCGCTCCCGAAACGGTCACCCAGTGGATGGACGCCCTGACGGCAGCCGGCGCCTACATCGTGAAAGCAGACCTCAAAGCCAAGGCAGCCAAGGGCTTTTGGGCGGGCTACGCCGGGGAAGATGAAACCAAAGCAGCCATCAAGTCCATGTTTGATGAAAACGGCTATCTCATTGACCCCCATACCGCCGTGGCGAGCCGGGTGTATGACGATTATCTGGAGGCCACGGGAGACGGCACGCCGGCCGTCATCCTCTCCACCGCCAGTCCCTATAAATTTGCTTCCAGTGTTTACGAGGCAATTTTCGGCGCTGTTCCAGAAGGCATCGACGCTTTCGGCGTTCTGGATTTACTAGCTGAGAAAACAGGCACGGCCATTCCGAATCCCTTGAAAGGCCTTAAGGACAAGCCGGATCTCCACCACCTTGTCTGTGAAAAAGACGAGATGCAAGGCGTAGTGGCTGCTTTCGCTGGGGAAAGGAACGCTTTATGATTCGCGTACAAGTTCCGGCCACCTCGGCCAATATCGGACCGGGGTTTGACGCCTTCGGCATGGCCTATCAATTTTATAACACTTTTTCTTTTAAAGAAAAGAACGATGGCAAGCTCACCATCCGCGGTGTTGAACGGCGTTATCAGGGAAAAAACAATCTTGTTTATCAAGCTATGCAAAAGGTTTTTGCCCGGGTTCACTATTATCCTCACGGCCTGTATATTTTATCGGAGGTCGACGTTCCCGTCAGCCGGGGTCTCGGCAGCTCTGCCATTTGCATCGTCGCAGGCATCATGGCTGCCAACGCTCTTGCGGGATCGCCCTTAACCCAAGATGAGCTGTTTGATATGGCCGTCGAAATGGAAGGTCATCCCGATAATATCGCCCCTGCCATGTTCGGCGGTCTAGTCTGCGCCGTGGAAAGCGGCAACACCAATCTTTATATCAAAAACGCCGTTGCCGATTGTTTCTCTTTTCATCTGATTATCCCGGACTTTCCTCTGTCTACCAAAACGGCAAGAAAAGCGCTTCCCCATCATGTCTCTCATAAAGACGCTGTTTATAATGTATCTCACGCCACAATGACATATCTGGCCCTCACCGAAGGCCGGCCGGATGTGCTCACCGCTGCCATGCGTGATAAACTTCATCAGCCCTACCGTAAGGATTTGATTCGCTCCTATGACCGCGTTTATGACAAAGCATTAGCGTTGGGAGCCCTCGGTCTTTGCATTAGCGGCGCAGGTCCAACGATGCTTGCCGTAACAGAAAAGGAAAATGCGACTATCTTTCATCGAGAGATGAAAGCCTATCTTGGCCAAATTGAACCTGACTGGCATTTTTATCATTTAAATCCCGACAACGAAGGCGCCCGTCTCATCACTGTCAACGACCCCATCCAATAGAGGCTTGCCATGATTAAAGATTATCTCATTGTAAAAACCGATGTCCTTCCG
>CACZTE010000120.1 GCA_902784045.1 uncultured Eubacterium sp.
AATGATTGCCTCGGGCGCTGGTCTCAGAGCGCAGTTTGAGGCGAAAACCGCGGAATATGAAAAAGAATACGGTATTTGCCACAGCATCGCTGAAAGACTTTCAAACACTGAGCTTGACATTTCGACGCCTAAAAAACTGAAAGCCGCCCAACAAGCAATGAGCGCGCAATTGGCGGAGGCCGCGCGCGCGGTGAAGGATGCCGAAAGCAAACAGAAACGTGTTGCCGAGGCTTTGACGGACACGAAAAGCGAATTATCGGCGGCACAGGCCAATTTATCAGCAGCCTACCTAAAGCTTAAGGAAAGTGAAAAAGCGGCAAAGCAAGCCGAAGAAGCCTTTTCAGGGGCACTTTTACAAGTGGGGCTCACCCGTGAACAATACGCAGCCGGCACACAACTGGACGGTGAAGCACTTGAGAATCATCAAAAACACCTCGAGGACTATCGACGGGATTGTCATCATACTGAGGATAATTTAGCGTCGCTCAAAGAAGAACTCGCCGGAAAAACCAAACCCGATCTTGAGGATTTGGAAAACAGAAAAGCGAAGGTGCTTACCGAAACCGAAAAGATCAATCAGGATTTGAAATCGACGGAGAACCGCTTAAACACCAATCGTCAAGCTGTGTTTGATTTGAAAGATTTATTCAAGCAAAGCCAAAAGGCCAAAAGCCGTTTTGGCGTGCTAAACGGTCTTAATAAGACGGTGAAAGGCACCGTGCCCGGCAAACAGAAGATGTCTTTTGAGCGCTATATCTTGTCGGCTTATCTCAGCGATGTTTTGGAACGGGCCAATCTGTTTTTAGAAATGATTTCCGATAGGCGTTATCGTTTGGGATTATCCGAGAGCACTGAAGGGCGACAAAGCAGAGGCCTTTCCATTGCTGTTTATGACGAGTACACTGGGAAAGCGCGAAATGCTTCCTCTTTATCCGGCGGCGAAACCTTTATGGCTGCGTTATCTATGGCCTTGGGATTGTCGGATATTGTTTCCGAGCAAAACGGCGCCTTGACCATTGATACCCTTTTTATTGACGAAGGCTTTGCGACGCTGGATGCTGAAGCCAGAGAAAAGGCGATGACTTGCCTAGCCAGACTCAGACGAAAAGGGCGAAGTGTTGGAATTATTTCCCATGTGAGCGAGCTGATTGATCTCATTGATGATAAAATTATCGTCACTAAAACAGACGAAGGCTCGCATATCCAAGTGATCAAATAGGCATTCTTCTCTGGAACGACCATTTTCGTCTCTTCACAGAATCGGTGGTTTTGTGTATAATTTTGGAAAGGAATGATCCCTTGTTTTTACGGACAACGTATGTCTTGCAAATACAGTTCACGCAATGAAGGAATCACGAACCGATCAATGATAAACGAAGGAGAAAAGTAATGCGTCAATGGCTGGATGATCTGTCCCAGCGGTCTTTGCGTTTTTTTAACGTGAAAGATCAAGGCAGTTTGACGATGCAATGTCTGTGCATGGGCGTTTTGATTTTGATGTGGCTTCAAATGATGCTTGCCGGCATTTGGGCGTTTAGCAATATGCATGTCATCGTGCCTTACGGCGATGTTTGTGAGTATATCCGATTGGCGCACACCATGATTTTGGATGTCTGGCGACCGATTGCTTATCCGTTGTTTGTCCGGTTTTGCATTGTTACTGCTCATGCCTTCAACATGCCATTTTACACGGTGATTTATGTACTTCAAAGCATCATTTCTTTGGTGGCGGTTTATTATTTGATTCAGACATTGTGGGTCTGTTTTGCCGGCGGGATTGAGCTACTTCCAAAGCTGACATTTAAAAGCTTTTTGGGCACGCCCGAACGGCGTAAGCTTTTGTTTCTTTCGTTGTTCGCAGCGTCCAATCCGCTTTTGATGCATTTTAATTTTTCCTGTTTAACCGATTCTCTGTGCAATAGTTTTTCGATGCTGTTCATAGCAGAGGTGCTCATGATTATGCGCGGCGCCAGGCTGGAATGGCAGCACATTTTGTTCGGGATTGTCAGTTTTGTTGTGATGTGCTTGTTGCGGGCCGAAAGGCTAATGCTCATAGGAGCGATGATTATCATCCTTTCGGCTGTGCTTGTTTTTGTTTTGAAAGGACCGGGGAGAAAGCGCGTTATCGCGTCGATTCTCGCGGTGATTATCATTGCGGTGCCCGTGACCAACCTCATCAAAAACGAAACTCAAACCGCCAATGTGGGCCGTTTGACGCCGTCGATGCATACGGCTCTGTATCAGAGAGTAGGCTTTCAACATTTCTTTGATAATTATGATTATATGCCCGAAGTTGTCACCCGAAACATTACGCGCTATGAAGCGTTTTATAATGACGCCTCGCAGCTTAACACTAACACGATTTGCGCGGCGGTGCTCCAAAATGATCCCGAGCATTATCATGAGGTGTTGGACGCGGTTTGGGTGACAGTGCTGATTCACGATTTTTATCGCGTGACCAGAGATGTTTTTATCGATTTTATCCGCAATGTATTCGCGCCGGCGGCCTACAACATCGTGACTTTGCACAGCATGCCGACGACGGATTTAACCTTGGGGAGAATGACTTATGGCACTCCGGATCTCGCCTGGTTTTATATGCGGATTTCAGAAATAGCCTTTTGGCTTTTTGCGGTAGTTTTTTTGTTGAGAATCATCCAAAACAGGCGGTTTTTTAAAGATTATAGCCTTATTTGGATCGGCCTGACGGCTTTTGTGATCATGCAAAGTGTCTTTTACGCTGGGACGTCCAACTATGGTTTTCATATTCGCTACCAGCTTTTTAATTACAGTTTGCAGATCATTGCTTTTATTTTTATGTTTGGATTGGGGACGCGAAGCGACCGGTACTTAACCGGTCACAGAAGAAAAATAGGATTAAAAACCTGATAAACCGCGAATTGTTTGCTGTAAAACCGGTTGTTTTGACGATGTTTTTAGGCTTAATTCTCATTTAGATCAGAGGAAGGACAGCAAGAAAAGCTGTGCGTTAAAACGCTGAAGGCGATCAAAAAATAAAGCCGGTATTTCCAATAATTGGTTGAAAATGCCGGCTGATTTTTTTGGAAAAACAAGATTTGTTAAGAAATTTTCGAAATCAAAAGAGGTTGATTTTGATTGAAAACACCGTTTCAAATTCGATTGTGATGCTGGAGGTTAATTAAAGATTATGAGATGACTCGCCCGACGATATGGAAATGCTCGGGGGATTCGATTTCGATGGGCTCAGTATCCGGATTGGGAGAGGTCAGGGTGATTTTGCCGTCAGTCTCTTCATAAGTCCGCAGCAGCGCGTCGCCGTTGTAGGCAAAAAGACCGACTTCTCCGTTGTTTAGTTTTGGACATTGGTGAATATACAGCATGGTATCTCGCGGATATAATGCCGACATGGCATCGTCTCCCAGTTTGATGATAAAATTGGTGCCGACGGGAATGTCATAATGATTGACGGCAATCATTTCGTAATGATCCTCATTAAAGTTGGCTTCAGAGAAAAAAGGAACGGTGTAACACGCCATCCGAACAGGATGAGCGTTTGTGTCTTTGTCCTGGAGCATGTTTTGAATCTGGATAAAGTCCTTTATATTTTTTTTCAGGATAATTCTGGCTTCGGGCACCATTTTTCGATAATCCGAAATCAGTTCACGCTCATCTGCGCTGCAGTAGACGTCGTCATTTTCATCGGGTTCGAAGAATTCCCAGATTTTGCAATCCAACGCGTCGGCTAAGGCTGTTAATGTGTTGATGGTTGGATTTGTGGTCATTCCGCAAAGAATTTTTGATAATGTGTTTAAAGGAACTCCGGAAATTTCAGCCAAATCCTTGTTAGTCAATCCTTTTTGTTTCTTGATTGCTTTAATGTTATCTGATAACATTTTTTTCCTCCGGTCTTAGGATTTTATGATGAAATCATTATATCATAGAATTATTGTAAATGCTATCTTTTGCAATTATTTTAGATGAAATGATTGAGAATAAAGGATAAATTTTGACAAAAAAGTTGTTTTGACTAATGATTTTTCATGGGTTTCGGGTCAATGGCGGCAGGAAAAATGGATGGACGATTTGATTTTAGGATGATAAAATCGCGCTCTTTTGAGAGCGACGATCCGGATCCTTCTGCGAATTTTTCGCAGGGCGGCTTGCTTTCAGCATTGCTTTTCACGGTAAGCAGTGGTAGAATTTAAAAATCTTGTACACCCGGCGACAGTCGGGAGATGGGGAATATCCTATGAATTCAAGAGGAAAAACCAATCAAAACCCGCCGCAAAAAAGCCGACTGTTGGCGCAGATTGACCGTTGCGCCCTCAATATGGGATCGCTTGTTATCTTTGAGTGCTTCTATTTTTTTGTCGGTTATTTCGCGGTTTTTCGTTTGAGTAAGATCGTTTTTTTTGACGTGGTTTCCCTCCGTGGTTTTACCATTGCCCAAGCCGGCGATATGTTCGTCCTTTTAAGCGATCCCTTTTGCCTGATTGCGGCGATTGTGATGATGGTGTTTTTTTCTTTTTATATCGCGGTGGAATGCGCGGCGGTGATTCTGGCATGCCATGCCTCGCGGCGCGGTGAGAGACTTTCGGTGTCCGACTTGTTTAAACTGTCGATGTTGAAGGCATTAAAGCTGTTTTTTCCTGTGAACTGGCCTTTTTTGATTCACGGTATTATTCTGATTCCCGTTTTTCATTTCGGTTTTGTGTTCAAGGCGGTCACGGATTGGGAGATCTTGACGCCGGTTTTACACATGCCTTACTGGCCGCTTTTCATCGCGGCGGTTTTGTTTTGCGTCCTGACCATTGGCGCATGGTGTGTCTATGCCTTTCATTTTTTTGTCTTAAACGACGACGCCTATTTGACCGCTGTCCAAAAAAGCGTGATAATGGTGCGTGGAAAACTGATTCAAACAGAACTTTATCTCATCCTGTCGATGCTTGCGCCGTATTTGCTTGCGGCTTTGACCATTGCGCCTTTTGTCATCGTGTTTTACAATTTGTCTGGTTTTGAAGTGCTCAACGCGGTTTTTGAGCGGGCGGCCGTCGCCGATTTAAACGCCTTTTTTGGCGACCATCAAAACCGGACAGCGGTGTTGTCGATGGTGCTTGCGGCTTTGGGCAGCGCGATGATGACAACGGTGCTTTCTCTCATCAATGCGCCGATGACGATGGTGGCAGTTGACGCGGCTTTTTACCAAAACGGCGGAAAACGCTTGGTTAAAAGAATACGAATTCGGACGAAAAAAAGATTTCGCAGCAGAAAAAAAACGTCGAATCCTACGGGCTATTACGCTGTGATTGGTCTGTTGCTTGCTGTTTTTGTGTCTTATCAAGCCTATGGGCTGCTCAATTTGATGTTTTGGGGGAGCACCAACGCGGTGGGCCGGCTGATGGTGGCGGCGCATCGGGGCGATTCAGCGCAGGCGCCGGAAAATACCAAAGCGGCCATTTTGAAGGCCATTGATGACGGAGCCGATTATGTGGAAGTGGATGTGACGGCGACGAAAGACGGTGTGCTGATTCTCTGTCATGATTTGAATTTGAAGCGCTTTTGCGGCATTAACAAAAAGATTGCGGATATGACTTATGATGAGCTGAAAAACCTGGATATCGGCAGCCATTACAACCGTGCTTTTGCCAAAGAACGGTTTTTAACATTGGACGAGGCCATGACGCTTTGCGATGGCAAAATCAAGATGAATATTGAACTGAAGCCTTCCGGCCGCGATGATCATTTGGCGGAAAAAGCTGTGGATATCTTTCACAATCATTTCTTTTATCAAAAAGGCTTTATTTCCTCGTTAAACAAAAAGACGCTGATCCGGGTGGAGACCCTTGATCCTTTGATTACCACCTGTTTGGACACTTTTGCGCCGGCAGACAAAACAAGGCTTTGTGAAGCAGATATTTACAGTGTGCAAGCAAAGTATTTGACCGACGAGCTTCTAAACAATCTGGAAAAAAACGGTAAACAATGCTGGGCATGGACGGTCAACAATGAGGATAAGATGAGTGAGTTAATCGATAAAGGGATTACCGGCATTGTGACCGACCGTCCGAATCAGGCGTTGACTTTGGCCAAAACTAGACAGGTCACCGACGCGAATTTTATGCGGCAGGCCTATTGGCGTTCGCTTTTTCATATTTATTGACGGCTGAGGTTAAAATCTTAGAATTTTTATGGCCTTTGTGTTAAAATTGAACAATAAAGCCGTCTGTTTTTCAAAAATCCGAATTTTGTCCTGTGAGCGGCAGCCGGGAGACTCGCCGGTGCTCTACGATTGATGATGATTGTCTCAGGAAGCAGCGCCCGGAATAAGGAGTGTGTATGATACAAAAGAAAAGTTTTTTTACAAAAGAACGCGTGATTTTCGCGGTGATTTGTTTGATATTGGATATCATCATTATTATCATGGCCAACCGATTTTTGGCCTATTCTTATCTTCCTGCAATGATGCAAAGCGTTGTCGGGAACACATGGATGATGATGATGCTCTTTGCCCTCATCTGTTCGATTGCGGGGGTTGCCTTCAGCAAGAGCTATGATATGGCTCGAGCCTATTTTTTGGAGGCCGTCATTTTGATTGTGTGCGGTTTTTGGTTTGGCGTCAGCCGTGACGCGGTTTGCACCACGGATCCTACCGCGGCTCAGTTGCAGCTTTTTACGACGGCGCATATTTGCCTGACCATCGCGATGGTGGTTTTCCAAATTGATATTGTGCTTAATCATCCCTTAGAGGTGTTGTTTTCAGGCAAAGCGGAGTCTTCTTCGACGGATATTTCCACTCTGTCGAGAAGTCAGAAAATCGCTTTAGCCGATACGCTGACCCAGGAAATCCGAAACAGCCGCGGAAGTGATGACTTTCTGATCGAGGCGAAGGCAAAGACCGCTGAACCCCTTCCCAAAAGACCCAAAGTCGAATCTGACGAAGGACAGAAGCAGACGGCTGCCGACAAGATTGAGGGCATAAGCGGCGACGGCGCGGTGATGCAGCGTCAAAACCGGCGCTATGCCGTGAATGTCGATGATGGCGAGACCATGCCTGCCATGCCAACGCGGGAAGGCTCTGACAAAACACCGATGCTGTCCAAAAAAGGCGAAAAGCCCGCAGAGAAAAAACCCAAGGCAGAGCCTTTAAGACCGGTGCCAGCGCAAGTTGATAAAAGCGCCTACAAAAAATCAGCGAGTCCGGCGGACAAGGCTGAATGGGATCCGGTGAAGGTGGCTATGGAGAGCGAAAACCTTGATAAGCAACACCGTCGTGAAAAACAGCAACAAGGGCAAAAACCGGAGAACCTCTCTGCGATGACGGAGGTGATTTCTGAAGAGGCAATCCGGTCCGCCGCGAAAACGCGGAAGCCATCGAAATCCGTCACAACAACCGACGAGACAGCGCGGACAAAAAAAGCCGCGCCCAAATCCAAAGCGGCCGTTCCCGATGGAGCGAAAATCCGAAGCGCGGCGGTTTCCGGGCCTTCCGAAAGCCGCTTGACGGTCGAAGTGGTTGACAAGGCATCTTCGAAGAAACCTCAACAGGTTCCCAAGGCCGGTGTTGCCGATGAAAAAGACAAAGCAGAAAAATCGCATGCAGGTGGCGCGAAAAAGGTGTTATCCGGCAAACAGGACAAGGCGTCTGCCAAACCGGAAAGCCAAAAGGCAGCAACATCATCGACCGCCGAACAGTCTGCCAAGCAGCAAAAAGGGACAGGTTCATCTTATGAACACATTGACATCGGGTGGGCCGATCCCAAAGCATTCCGGCGTAAGCGGCGGAAAAATTATCCTGTTCAGGAAACGAACAACGAAAAATAGAACAATCCCTCAATCAGTGGATTCATGTCAGTCATTAATAAATCCCCTTGGAAAAGTTATTCGCTCCAAGGGGATTTGCTTTGTTGGGTGTTATGATTATCTTTCGCGCGATTAGCTCATGGAAGCAGTGACGAGGGCCATTTTGTAGACTTCGTCGGCGGTGCAGCCGCGGCTTAAATCGTTGATGGGGGCGTTTAAGCCTTGCATCACAGGACCGATGGCTTCGAATCCGCCGAGGCGGGCCGCAATTTTGTAGCCGATGTTTCCGGATTCGATCTGCGGGAAAATGAAGGTGTTGGCCTGACCGGCAACGGGAGAATCTTTGCATTTGGTTTTGGCGACGACGGGAGATACGGCGGCGTCAAATTGGAGTTCGCCGTCGATGGCTAGATCGGGGGCCATTTCTTTGGCGATTTCCGTGGCTTCGCGGGAGAGCGCGACGGTGCCGCCTTTGCCGGAGCCTTTGGTGGAGAAGCTTAACACGGCCACTTTGGGATCGATGCCGAAGACTTTGGCGGTGTTGGCGGTTTCGATGGCGACTTCCGCGAGCTGTTGGGCGGCGGAGAGAACGACATTGCCGTCTTTGTCGAGGCGGTCTTTGTAGTCGATGTTGATGGCGCAGTCACCGAAGGCCAGGCGTTCTTTTTCTTCATTGCGTAGCATGATAAAGCAGGAGCTGACCAAATGAGCGCCGGGTTTGGTTTTGATGAGCTGCAGGGCGGGACGGACGGTGTCCGCGGTGGAATAGGTGGCGCCGCCGAGCAGACAGTCTGCTTTGCCCATTTGCACGAGCATGGTGCCAAAGTAGTTGCTTTGTTTTAAAGCGTCACGGACTTTTTTCATTTCCATTTTGCCGCGGCGCAGTTCGTACATTTTGTCGGCCATAGCGTCAAAGTCATGATAGGTTTCAGGATCGATGATTTCGCATCCGTCAATGTTAAAACCGCCGTCAGCCGCGGCTTTGGCCACTTCGGGACCGTTGCCGACCAAAATGACGTTTAAGGATTTTTCGGTTGTCAGTTTTTCCGCTGAACTCAAAATACGTTCATCGGTGCCTTCGGTAAAGACAATGGTTTTGGGATTGGCTTGTAATTTTTCTTTTAAGTCAGAAAAAATGGACATGGTATTACCCTCCTGTAAATTTGCGTTAAATGTTAACCATTCTTTACTATTATACCGCAGTTTTCAAAAAATATCTTGTTCTTAATTGACAAATTGTTATCATGGGCGAATGCGTCGGCGGCGCGCTCAACGCGGCGTGCTGGGCGTCCGGACTATTTTTTTGTTTTATCATCCGGGCAAATCATCCGGCAAAGCCTTTACCCATCAAAAAAACCCGCTTCGGGCGGGCTTTTGCTGACGGATCAGTTTGGAATCACAGCCTTATTTCATTAAACCCAACACTGCGTCTTTGGGGATAACGCCGGTGCTTCTGTTGACCAGTTCGCCGTTTTTGAAGACCAGCAATGTGGGAATGCTCATGATGCCGAAACGGCTCGCGAGTTCATTTTCTTCGTCCACGTTGACTTTACCGATGATGAATTCACTGTGTTCTTCGGCGATTTCATCGACAACCGGTGAGAGCATCTTGCAGGGACCGCACCAGGCAGCCCAAAAATCCAACAATACCGGTTTGTCGGCACCGAGGACTTCGGTATCAAAATTGGCCGTTGTAACGGTTTTGACAGACATAGTTTTCCTCCTTCTCTTTGCGTTGCCTTGCTATTATACCATTTTGCTTTACGCTTTCAACAACAAATTTTTGGCCCGTTGTGAAACTGTATTTGGTGTCGGACGCGCAGGTCTATGGCAGATTTAGCGGTATCACGTGCAATTTTCGCGATGGCGGCTTACGCGTCCGGCGGTCGTGGGGCGGTTTTTTGCCGGAAACGCATTTTTCACGTGTGAAAAAATGAAATCACGCTTAAATTGTGTTAAAATGAGTGCATTAACG
>CACZTE010000121.1 GCA_902784045.1 uncultured Eubacterium sp.
TCAAAATCTCGGTCTTTTCAATTTCATAAATGCCCAGATTCATATATTCATCCAAAAGCGCTTCCAGCACGTCCCGCGCCACGCCGTTGTAGCGGCTTAAGAAATCCCGCTTTTTGACGTTATTGGCGCGCTCCCGGCGGGTCAAAGGCTTTTGATCATAGGCCACATGACAGATAAAATCAAAATCATCCACGTCGTCCATGTTCAGGTCGGCTTTCATCGCCGCTAAATCGATGCCGAGATCGGCGAGCATGTCGCGGATGCTTTCTTTTTTGGGGTCCTCCCGCCAACGGCGGATAAACTGGTCGAGGGAGGCGTATTCACCCCGGACATTTTCTTTAGTATAGTCCACGATGCTCTCTTTGCGAAGGAGCTTGCCGTCGGCGTCATAGACGGAGACGGTTTTTTGAATGATTTCCACCGAACAGCCGTTTTGATCCACAATCGGCCTGACCTTGGGAGTCGGCGGCGGGTCAATAGGCCCCGGCCCCGGCGGCGTCGGTTTTTTGGGTTTGTCCGGCTCAAAGCCCGGATCAATCTCGACAGGGCCGTCCCAATCGGGGTCGGAAAACAGGCGCGTGACGTTGCGAAAATCCATGACCACAAAATGGGTTTTGCCCTCTTTTTCACGAAGGCGGGTACCGCGTCCGATAATCTGCTTAAATTCCGTCATGGAGCCGATCATTTCATCTAACACAATCAGCTTCGTCATTTTGCAGTCCGCCCCGGTGGAGAGTAGTTTGGACGTGGTGGCGATGACGGGAAATTTGGCAGAGACGGAGATAAAATAATCCAGTTGGCTCTTGCCGTAGGGATCATTGCCGGTGATGCGCACCACATAGTTGGGATGCTCTCTGACCATGTCGGCGTTGAGATTGACGAGGGCTTGGCGCATGCGCTCCGCGGCGTCCTTTCTGGCGCAAAAGACGATGGTCTTGGCCATACGGTCGGTGGCTTTGAGATAGTCGGTAATTTGCTTGGCCACTTCCATGGTTCTGTCTTCAATGACGATGTTGTAGTCATAATCGCTGTTGGTGTAAATGCGGTCTTCAATCTCGACGCCGTTTTTGTCCGTCTGGCCTTTGTAGGGGCGCCAGCCTTCTCCGATATTGGTGCTGATGTTGATGACTTTAAACGGCGCGAGAAAGCCGTCTTCGATGCCCTCTTTGAGACTGTAGGTATAGACAGGGTCGCCAAAATAATTGATGTTTGACGCGTAGGTCGTTTCTTTGGGCGTCGCCGTCATACCGAGATGGGTGGCGGATTTGAAATAATCGAGAATTTCCCGCCAGCGGCTTTCTTCTTTGGCTGATCCGCGGTGACACTCGTCCACGATAATCAAATCGAAGAAATCCGGCGAGAACAAATCGCTGTAATGCTCTTTATCGTCGCCGACCAATTGTTGATAAAGGGAAAAATATACCTCATAGGACGTGATGCTAGTCTTGCTGTCCTTGGCGACGTTGATTTTGTGGGTCACTTTCGCGAGGGGCGCGAAATCCTGCTGAATCGACTGGTCAACCAAAATATTGCGGTCCGCTAAATAGAGGATTTTGCGCTTCATGCCGCTTTGCAAAAGCCGGTAGACAATTTGAAAAGCGGTGTAGGTTTTGCCCGTTCCCGTCGCCATGACGAGGAGCAGGCGTTGCTGTCCGCGGGCGATGGCGTCGATGGTGCGGTTGATGGCGATGCGCTGATAATAGCGCGGCGCGTAGGTGTTTTGGCTGGTGTAATAGGGCTGGGCGATGGCTTTTTCTTGTTCCGGCGTGATGCCTTCGCCATCGTTGAGCCCGGCTTTATACCGCGCGATCAGCTCCGCCTCCGTGGGAAATGCCTCGAGGGGAAACTCGCGTTCGGTGCCTGTGAGAAAATCATGCTCCGCGAAGCCGTCGCCGTTGGAGCTATAAGCAAAAGGCACGTCCAGCTTTTGCGCGTAATCCATGGCCTGCTGCAGACCGTGGGCAATGCTGTGGTTGTTGTCCTTGGCTTCGACAATGGCGATGGGATTGTTGGGGCACAAATAGAGCACGTAATCCACGCGTTTGGGTTTTTCGCGAATCGACAAATTGCCTTTCAGGCTAATTCTGCCGTCGGTGATATTGGTTTCCATCGTGATTTTCTCACGTTTCCATTTGGCGGTGATGGCAGGGGTGATAAATTGAAGTTTGATATCTTCTTCCGACATTTCTTTTTTCGAAATCATCGTGCTCATCTGCGGGGCCTCCTTTATTGAAATGGCGCGATGGTCAGCGCTTGGCGATTTAACGTGGTTTGTTATTTGTCATTTTATCATATCACCTCTTGCTTTTCAAGGTCAATTGACGGTTTCAGGGGTTGATTGGCGCAGGGCGCGCATCGTCTTCGCTATCCTTCAATTTTAAAAAAATTCAAAAAACGTGAGGAAATCGAATCCTGAAGAGATTTGGACCCGAGCTATAACGCAAAAAGACATCCGCCCAAGCCGGATGTCTAACAATTATTATTTATTCATCAGAAGCGGCTGCCTGTTCCGCCTCCGCCGGTTCCGCTTTCGCCGGTTCCGTCTGAGCTTGTTCCGCCTTCACCGGTTCAGCCTTCGCTTGTTCAGCCTTCTCCCGTTCGGCCTTCTCCCGTTCGGCCCTCGCCCGTTCTTCCTTCGCTTCATCCGCCCGGTTTTTGCGTATAAGCAACGTAACCAGGACACCCAAGCCAACCATAGAGGCCAGCAAAGAAACCAGACTGACCACCACGATAACCATAGCATAAACCATCGTCGAATCCATCGTATAACCTCTCTTTCGCTTTGCTTCGCGCTTTTTCCCCGATGCGTCGGGCGCAAAAAAACATTGCTCAACCGGCGTCAACGCCGCTTATTGACAATCGTGCCCATCATCACATCAAGGTCGCGCATGTGATCGATTATGGCGTCGTCATTGTTGCCTCAAAATCCGGGACAACCGAATGCCTTTCCGGATTTCCCCCGTGTTGAAAGGACGCGAACCTGTCAGACGCGTAATAATTCATCGTATCTATTATACACTATCCCGGGCGGTATGCCACGCTCAAATGACAAGGATTCACAAAATTACCATAAAAATTTCCCGCGCCATCCCATGATCTTAAGCTTGCGGGCAAAAAACCGACAATTGAAAGCTTCGCGCTTGACGCGTGAACACGCGAACTGCCAAAATCAGCAACAACGAATGATGTCCACCGTGTCAAACAAAGAGCAGCGACTTTTCATGACAAAATCGGCAATCCCATTTTTTGATCAACGATTATTGTGACAAACCCCGAAAACAAGAGTCACGCATGATATTGAACCATGGTTGAAAGGGTGCTATAATGCATTGAATCAAAATCGCTGAAAAGCTCGAGGCAAACAGACGCGTTCGGCGCCGAATTCCGCGGACTTTGAAAAAACAGGAAAAAAGGAAATAATGGAACAAAAAGAATTACAAAAAATCGTCAACCCCATCTACACCACCGCCAAAGGCACCATCATAACCCTCGCCGCCGGCGGAGACCAAAACGCCATCGCGCTGTGCCCCTACCTCGAGCTGGAAGAACTCTCCGGCCGGGCGCCGGCACCCGAAAGCTTCCAAAAAGCGTACGCCGTCGGTCAGGAAGCCAGGTTTCAAGTCTACAACAACGCCGCGCGAAAAAGAGCCGAATCCGTGATCGTCGACCTGCCCTCGGGCTATTCGCCCCGAGGCTTTGTCATGGCCGACGCCGGCAAACAATACTACGGCCTTGACCTGCCCGCGGTCATCGACCTCATGGCGCCCGCCGCCCGCGAGACCATGACCGACGCGCAACAACAGCACGCCCGGTACATCGCCGCGGACGCCACCGACTACGCCTCCGTCAGACGCGCCCTCGACGGCGTCAACGGGGAAATCTGCGTCGTCACGGAAGGCCTGCTGGGCTATCTCAGTGAATCCGAGCTGGAAAACATGTGCCTGACCGTCAACCGGCTGCTCACCGAATTCGGCGGATGCTGGATCACCGCCGACACGGGGATGCTGGGCATCTATTCTGCGGTCTACACCGTGCTCATCGACCCCGATCCCACGCCCCTGCTGGCAAGAATGCGAAGCAAAGGCAGCGCGATGTCCGACGTTTCGTTTTACCAAAACAGTCTTTTCACCCAAGGCAATGACAGCGCCGTGGCCTTTCTCAACCGGCAGGGCTTTGCCGTCAAGGCCGAACCCGTCGGGGACTACGTTTACGATCTGCGCACCGTCGACGCGGACACCGAAAAGCGCGTCGCGCGGGCCTGCGGCGATATGGCCATTTGGACACTGACCGTGGCGCGGCCGGCAGCGGAAATCCCGGAAGCCGAGGTGCCCTTCGCGGTAGAGGCCGTGGAGACAGACGGCACGCTGACACTCCGCGTCCGGGGCCGGCTGGACACCTTGACCGCCCCCGAATTGTTAAAACAATATCTGGATCGCGCCGACAAGGCCGAGCGTATTGACATTGACACCGACGGCGTCACCTACGTCTCCTCCGCCGGTGAGCGCGCGCTGCGGATGATTCGCCAACACCGCGTGTAACGAGAGACGCCGTTCAAAACGTTTTGATGAACAGCGCGAGATAAAAGCATCAAAAAGACCTCGATTTGTCAAAAGACAGCTGCGCCGCAACAAGGAGGCCGTCTAAAAAACACGCCGAGCTTGTAACACGACCGGCCTCTGATGCTTTGAATTTGACAGCCGCCACCGGCGATAGCGAAAAGCAAGTTATCGAATAGACTCCATAAAATAAAAAAGCCGCCCCGTCAAGAGAGGTGACCACATACCGGGACCGCGGATACAGAATGACAAATCTTTTCCAAAGAAATGAAGAAGGCTTGCTTCATTATGATAATATAGCCTTTTAATAATTCAAAATAATGGATTTTTTTGAAAGGGGGATAGAAAGTATGTTTCTGACTATCATCTTTGTCGGCAGTTTGGTTATAGCGTTTTTTTCCGCGCTGTACGCATTATTTGTTGTGGGCGGCTCAGTCATCGCCTTTATTGTCGCATGGTTTCGGTCAAAGCCGGTAAAAAACCAAGATGATTTGTTTGAGGTTGAAAACATGAAAGACGACGACGCGCAAGACGATCTCTTGACAGTCGAGGATATCAGCGAACCGAAGTAGCCATCGTTCAAACGGCATCCGGAAGAACCA
>CACZTE010000122.1 GCA_902784045.1 uncultured Eubacterium sp.
CGTTTTTAAAACGGCCAATATGTCTCTCGGTGTCAATGTCATCGCCAAAGTGTTAAAAGATATTTCAGAGACGCTTAAAGCCTATGACGTTGAAATCATCGAAAAGCATCACCACCGCAAAGTTGACGCGCCCAGCGGTACGGCCATTTTGCTCGCGGATGCCGTGAATGACGGATTAAGCGAAAAACGCGAATATACCTACGGACGTCACGGACGCGACGCTAAGTGCGACGTGTCGGAAATCGGAATTCACGCCGTGCGCGCCGGCACCATCGCCGGGGAACATACCGTGCTTTATGCCGGAGACGACGAATTGATTGAAATCAAACATACGGCGCTTTCCCGTAAGATTTTCGCCAACGGCGCATTGACGGCCGCGCGCTTTCTCGCGGATCAAAAGCCGGGATTATACACCATGGAAAACGTCATTTCCGAATAACGGCGTATGGTCAATTAACTTCATGAATACCCGGATGACTCACCTGCCGATTAATCGTCATGATTGACCGCCCTTCAAAATGATAAAATCATCCGGGGGAGATTCTAAAAAAACACATTATCAAACCATGAAAAATATCATTGTACAAAAATACGGCGGAACCTCTATGGGGACCATCAGCCGGATTCAGAATGTCGCGAGACGTATCATCGCGAAAAAAGAAGCGGGCAACAGCATGGTTGTCGTCGTATCCGCGATGGGAAAAAGCACCGACGAACTTGTCTCTATGGCCTATCAAATCAATCCGAAACCGCCGAAGCGGGAAATGGATATGCTGCTTGCCACCGGTGAGCAAGTTTCCATTTCCATGCTGTCGATGGCGCTGGATCAAATGGGCTACGATGCTATTTCATTCACCGGTCCGCAAGTCGGCATTCGCACGGTCGGTCTTCACGGCCGCGCTCGAATTGTGGATATCGACACTACCAAAATCACCCAGGCGTTGGAAGAGGATAAAATTGTCATTATCGCGGGTTTCCAAGGTGTGAACGAACACGATGACATTACCACACTGGGGCGGGGAGGCTCGGATACCAGTGCCGTCGCGCTTTCCTGCGTACTTCATTGTCCCTGTGAGATTTATACAGATGTTGACGGCATTTACGGTGTGGATCCAAGATTGTATCCGCCCGCCAAAAAACTCGACCGTGTCAGCTATGAAGAAATGCTTGAAATGGCCAGTCTCGGCGCCGGTGTCATGCATACCCGTGCCATTGAGCTCGGCAGCAAATACAACGCCGATCTCTATGTGGCCTCCAGCATTCACGATATTCCCGGAACGCTCATTTGCCACGGCGCCGCGGAAAACGAAAAGCCGATTACCGGACTTGCGGTGGACGAAGGCGAATTTATGATTTCCATGCGCAAGGTGCCTTTTGACATCAATGTCACCGCGGCGTTTTTTGCCGCTGTCGCCGGAAAAGGCGTCAATATCGACATGATTTCTCAGACATCGCGCATCGATGGAAAAATCCACATTTCTTTCTCGGCGCCGATGGAGGACTATGATACTGTCGAAGCCATCTTAAACGAATTTGAGGAAGAATATCCCGATGTTCAGGTCACCATTGACACGGATGTGGTCAAATTGTCCGTTGTCGGCATCGGCATGAAATACCAAACCGGCGTGGCGTCCAAATACTTCAAAATCCTTTCCGATCAGCATTTCCCCATTCTGATGGTGACGACGTCGGAAATTCGCATTTCCTGTTTAATTCCGTCATCTGCCAAAGAACGCGCGGTCATGGCAGTTGCCGACGCATTCGATTTATAAGGAGACTTAAGCCATGGACAATATTGAACAACATTCCGTCGACGGTCTTTCCATTGATTGCGAAAGTTTGATTATTTCTCTGCGCCGTGTTCCTTTTAACGCTTTTATCATGAGCAGATTGTTATCCGACTTGGCGGAAGCGGGAGTTAACGTAGACTTGATCAGCCGAACCGCGCCGGTAAAAGATACCTTTGACGTCTCTGTGATTTTGCCGGAAAAGGAACTGCCAAAAGTTCGCGACATTGCCAATAATCTGGGCAACGATTATAAAGATATCGGCATCAAAATCAACAAAAGCATCACAAGACTTAATTTACACGGTATCGGGATGCGGACTCAATCCGGTGTCGCAGCAAAATTTTTAAAGGTTTTTGCCGACAATGACATTCAGGTGCTTATGATTACCACGTCTGAAATATGTATCTCCTGCGCTGTGCGC
>CACZTE010000123.1 GCA_902784045.1 uncultured Eubacterium sp.
AGCTGAAAAACCCGTGTTTATCCATCGGTGAGACCTGGAACATGGCCACATCCGGCGGATTGGGGGTGTCACGGTAATAACGGGGCAATTCGGAATAACGCACCGGCGCGTGATACACAAAGCCTTTGGCCACGCCTTTGCGTTCAAAACCGGACAAATGCCAAGAATTCCATGTAAAGTGTTCCGCCGCGTCTTCCAGTTCAAAAATTTTGGGCATTTTCATCAAAATACCGCCGCGGATTTTCAGATCGCTCAGTTCTGACATGCGCGCGCACAGCGCTTCGTCGAGTTTATCAACCGTGGCGCAGGTCCAGCCGTAGTCCACCCAATCTCCGGATTTAATGACCTTGACGGCTTCTTCCGCCGTTGTCAGCTTGTCGGCATATTCTTTGATATAAGACATAAATACTCCTCCTCATTGGTTTGAGCGCGCCGGGCGCCCGTTTAAATGCTGTATAATTATAATTATTGTACCACAATTGGACGGATAAGCGCAATGAAAAACCATCACGCAACTGGAGGAACCCGAAAACGCCTGTGAGAGCATGACTTTCACGTGTTAGCGGGACGAAAAAAACGCGCCGGAGCGCGTTTAAAAACTGATCGTCAATAGAAAGTGTTTCGGCGTGTTTTAAAACATTCAAAATATTTCGTTTTTAGGAATTATCGATGGGATTGATAAAGATCCAAAAAATCGCTTAAATCGCGAATTTGCGCCTTGCTTGTCGGAGAAAAGCCCATTTCTGGGTATTTTATATTTGCCATGACTTTTGATAATGATTGGACTTTGGTTACTTCACAAGAGCGAAGTGTTCGAAAATCTTGTCGAGTTCTGCTTCGTCCGGTGCCGTGAGCGTGACGGTCATGAAGTAGTTGCCCGCCTTCAGGCAAACGAGGTATTCGTGCATTAAAGCACCTGACATCTCAAACTGGACTTTCAAAAAGGCGAACGTATCTTCTGTCTCAGGGTTTTTGTAGGTGCCGCTCTGGACGTCTTTCAGTACGGCTCCTACCGAAGAGAGTTGAGGTTCAAGACTTTCTTTCGCATACTCGAGATATCCGGTAGCATCGAGAGCTTGGATATCGGGCGTGGAGGCGTACGCGATAACAGAGGTGACGCTGCCACCGTTTGCCTCAGAGCCCACCATATCGAAAAACGCGTTGCCGCTTTCAAGCGCTTGGATGATATCTTCGGCGGTTGCCGTCTCACCAATGCTCTGGTTCATCTCTGCCATCTGAGCATCGTCGTAGAATGAAAAACCTTCGGGCAACGTGAACTTGATGCCAAAGGTCTCATTTGTGTACGTCTTAGCCTGTGCGTCTATTTTTCCGGATATTTTCATGTGGTTTTCCTTTCGTATCGCAAAACATAATTACAGTGCCTATCGTATAGCAGGCGAGATTATTTGTCCAGTCTTTTCATCTGCGTTTAAGGAACAATTTGTTCAGTTGCTAGATCACATTGTGCTTGTTTTCGTCTTGCTGGTTATTCAATTTTTCTTTTTAAAAGCTAATATAAAGCCCACCCAATCAAGGATTGAGCTTTGTTCATGGGTCGGGTCAGATGAGGTACTCGATTTGCAACAACCTCGTCTTTTTACTCATAAGTCTATGTCGCTGTCCCGGTTTTCTTAAAGTCCGCCAAGCGCGAAAAAAAACGCGCCGGAGCGCGTTTGAGAAAATACAATGGTTGTTATCAATCGTCATTTAGCAAACGGGAATCACCCAGCCGAAAGGATCGGGTTCGGTGCCGCGCTGAATACCGCACAGGGTGTCGTAAATCTTTTGAGCGTAGGGGCCGATTTCGTCATTGTTAAAGACCATGTCTTCCCCCTCATAATTGAGTTTGCCGATGGGCGAGACCACCGCCGCGGTGCCCATGCCGAAGACTTCCTCAACTTTGCCCTGATGATAGAGATCAACAAATTCATCAATGCCGATGATGCGTTCTTCCACGGTTTCTCCCCAGCTTTTCAGGAGTTCGATAATACTCATGCGGGTGATGCCGGGCAGAATGGTTCCCGTGAGCTTGGGTGTCACAAATTTGCCGTCGATTTTAAACATAACATTGCAGGAGCCCACTTCTTCAATATGACTTCTGGTCGCGCCGTCAAGCCACAGGGTTTCCTCATAACCCGCTTCATGGGCCTTTTCGGTGGCCGCCAAAGAGCCGGCATAATTGCCGCCGCATTTGGCTTCGCCGGTTCCGCCGACAACGGTACGGGCGTAGACGCGCTCAATGTGCATCATCGTGGGCTTGAGACCGTCTTTATAATAGGCGCCCACAGGGCAGAGAATGATTAAGAACTTATAGGTATGACTGACGCGCACGCCGATGTAAGGATCCGTCGCGAAAATAAAGGGACGGATATAAAGCGAAGTGCCCGGATCCGTGGGAATCCAGTCTTTTTCGATTTCGACGAGTTGTTTTAAAGCGTCCAGCACAAAATCCGTGTCGATGCGGGGAATGCACAGACGATCCGCCGACCGGTTGAGTCTGGCGAGATTGTCGTTGGCGCGGAAAAGCTGAACGTGGCCGTCCGGCGTTTTGTACGCTTTGGTCCCTTCAAAAATTTCCTGCGCGTAATGCAGCACCATGCAGGCCGGATCAAGAGAAATCGGTCCGTAGGGCTCAATGCGGGCGTCATGCCAGCCCTTGCCTTCCGTGTAGTCCATCGTAAACATATAATCGGTAAAGAGTGTACCAAAAGGGAGATCTCCCGTCGGTTTTTCTTTCAGTTTGTCTGCTTTGATAAATTGGATGTCCATTATGCCACTTCCTCTTTTTTTATTTTATTGATAAACGCGTGACAGCGTTGACTTGGTCCTCTAAGTATATCAATATTGTATACAACATTCAAGTCATCTCTTGGTTTTTTCTGGCTTTTTTGCGATACATTTTAACCCAGACAACCCGCGCATGAAAAAAGACCGGCAGCGCCGATCTTTTGATACAATATTTTCATATCCTTGTCAATGACAAGTCGTCCTTAAAAATACCAATTGCCGCAAATTTCAAAACTGGGCTCATCGGTTTGGGGATAACTTCTAAAGTTGACGTAATTGTGGCTGCGAAGACCGCCCTTCACGCAATCCTCCACGGCTTTGCGGGTTGCCTCGGGATAGGCGCCGTTTGTGTATTTTTGATAAGCGCCGTCGAAATACGCCGCGAATTGACCGGCGGCTTTAATGACGGTCATCACGTCGCCGCGTCCCTGATCCACACGGTTCATGATGCAGGAAATAACGGCCATATTGCCTTCGTAATCGGTGCCCGCTTCCTGACGCACCACGGCGCAGAGCAAATCAAAATCGGCATCGCTTAATTCCGCGGTGCTGTGTCCTGTGGAAATCACGCCGCCTTTTTCCAGCTTGGCGCCGATTTCCTCAACGCGGGCCGTCGGTTTTGCCGCGACCACTTCTTTAATGACCTCGCGGCCAACTTCCACGCCGTCAATTGTCGCGATTTTCTCCGTCACAACCTTGGTTCCCGGTGTGCCGGCATCCACCACTGTCGCGGTACCGTAAAGCTTGTCCGGGTTAACGCGCTGTTCTTTGGGCGGCGCGATCACTTCATTGTGAGACACCGTCATATACTCGGCGCGTTTAATTTGAATATCATTGAGATCCGTGGTCAGCTTGGTATCGGTACCGGGGACAACGGCGTCATCCCGATCCGTTTTGATGCCAAGCTCATTGAGCAAATCGCCGACGGTTTCGGCGGAGGAATCATAACGGATATCCTTATCACCGACATGCACCGTTCCGGAGACCCGGGCGACAATTTTTATCTCATCAACCCCGGCGGTCATTGCGCCCAAATCATGATTTACGTTATAATGATCTTCAACGACAATGCCTTCGTCGGTAAGCACGTCGCCCACA
>CACZTE010000124.1 GCA_902784045.1 uncultured Eubacterium sp.
GGCGGTGAGAAGAAGCGCATTTCCATCGCGGATATCATTGCCATGCATTCGGAAGTCATGATTTTTGACGAACCGACAGCGGCCCTTGATCCCTTAAACGCCGCGATGCTTGAAGACGTGCTTTCCAGACTCTCGGCGCAGGGTAAAACATTGCTCATTTCGACCCACGATATGGATTTTGCCTATCGCTGGGCAGAACGGCTGGTTGTATTTTGCGACGGTCAAATTATCGCGGACGGGTCCCCGGTGGACATTCTGGCGGATAACGCTATTCGCGAAAAGGCCAACCTGCGCAAACCGATGATGCTTGATGTCTATGAAGCGATGGTCGGTCACGGTTTTACATCGTCGGCGGGAGATAATCCCAAAGATCCCGAAGCTTTCAATGAATGGCTCGGACATTTGCAAAAAGCGCAAGCATAATGTTATAGTATAATCCATAGAAATCCGCCGGCGGCGGATTTCTTTTTTAGCGAGCTTGCAAAGGATTTTTAAAAGAAACAGAGGAATCAAAATTGGAAAAATTTTGATGTTCTCCATGCTTTGTACATTGATTTTTCATGGCAAGCGTGATATTTTAATTATAACAAGTCATGATTAAAACTGACGATAACCGATATCCGGTTTATCCGGGTATCCACAAGATAGATTGAGTAAAGGGGGTCTCCCGATGAAAGGCTTTATGCTTGCCGGCGTTTCCAGCAACGTCGGCAAAACCACAGTAACCATGGGAATTTTATCAGCGCTTGGGCAGCGCGGATTTGATGTGGTGCCGTTTAAAAGCGGCCCCGATTATATTGATCCCATGTTTCACGAATTTGTGACCGGCACACCGTCATCCAACCTGGACAGCTGGATGATTGAGAAAGGTTATCTTCGGACACTGCTCGCCGGGCGCATGAAAGAAAAACAAAACGGTGTCGCGGTGGTGGAAGGCGCCATGGGACTTTTTGATGGTCATAGTTCCGGAGGCGAAGAGGGAAGCGCCGCCTGTTTGGCCAAAACCCTCGGTTTTCCGGTGATTTTAATCATCGACGGCCGCGGGATGTCCACATCAGCGGCGGCTTTGGTGCAAGGCTACGCGCGGTTTGATCCCGAACTGAATGTTGCCGGGGTGGTGATCAATCGTTTAAAATCGGCATCGCATTATCTGCTGTTAAAAAAGGCGATAGAATCCAGGACAGGCATTCCCTGTGTGGGATGGATGCCCGAAAATGAAAACCTGGCGTTGGGATCCCGCCATTTGGGCCTCATTCCCGCCGATGAAATCAGCGGGCTCAAAAAAAAGGTGGCGCTGGCTTCGGAATTTGCCCAAACCTATATCGATTTGGATAAAATTCTTTCTCTTGCCGAAGTTAAGCCGGATCCCGGTATTACCGATCCCTTTGCCTTCAGAGCCGACGATTACAAAGATTTAACTGTTGCCTATGCCTGGGATAACGCGTTTAATTTTTATTATACGGATACTTTGGGAGCGCTTAAAAAACTCGGTGTCAGACTCATTCCTTTTAGCCCGCTCAACAATACGGAGCTTCCCGATGATATTGACGCCCTTTATCTCGGCGGCGGGTTTCCGGAGGTTTTCGGCAAGGCATTTGAGAATAATACAATGATGCGCGAATCCATCCGAAACAGCTTAAACGCGGGACTTCCGTGCTATGCCGAATGCGGCGGGCTGATGGTGCTCACCAATTATCTGGAAGACAAAGAGGGCAACCGTTTTGAAGGTGTGGGCTTTCTCGACGCGGAGACCATCATGACGGAAAGACTGCAGCGTTTCGGCTATGTGACGGTTGACGCGAATATTGACGGTGATCATTATCAGTTCCGTGCCCATGAATTTCACCACAGCCGCACGATATTGGACGATGATATTCCCAGATTGTTTACGGTGACAAAAGGCAAACGGAATTGGACATGCGGATATACCAAAGCCAATACCATTGCCGGATACCCGCATTTTCACGCTTACAGCTGTCCGGAATGGGTGTTCTTTTTGCTTGACCGCGCCCAGGCAATCAAAGAGGGAAAAAAACGATGAGAAGTGTGACGGCCATCGCCCCGGGATCCTGCGGCGAATTTATTCAGGGAATTTGGCGGAGAGAGCCCTGTCTAGTGTCTTGCCCTGTCAACCGCTATGCCAAGGTGACGGTGAGTGCCGGAGAACCGGTCGCTTTTTTGCCGCCGAAAGCGTCTAAAATGTTATCCCTGGTCTTTAAAACCTTGTCTCTTCCTGCCGGGGACAAGCATCGGATTCGCGTGGATTTGTCATCTGAAATTCCCATCGGAAAAGGGATGGCCAGCAGCACAGCGGACCTGACGGCTGTGGCATCCGCCGTCGCCGCTTATTTTGGCAGAGAATTGTCGGAAGATGAACTCGCGGCCCTTTGCGCGGAAATAGAACCGACGGATAATATCATGTATCGCCGCCTCAATTTGTTTAATTACATAACGGGTAAAATAGTCAAAAATTTCGAAATTCAAAAAATCACCGGAACCAAGGTACTCATGATAGATTTCGCGGGAGCGGTGGATACCCTTTCTTTTCATGCCGGAATTGATGAATCTGTCAATGAATCCGAAGCGGGTTTTGAAGAGATTGTAGATGATTTTGAGGGCGCTTTAACCTCAGGTAATCGAAAAACCTTTGGGAAAGCCTGTACCGCGAGTGTCAGGCGCAATCAAAGCCTGCTTTACAAGCCGTATCTGGAGACGGTCATCGCCTTGTCCGATGCTTTTGGAGGACTTGGCGTTGTCGGCGGCCACAGCGGAACGGTGATTGGCGTGCTGTATGATGAAGGCTTTGACGCGGCGGGCTTTACCAATGCTTTTAAAACCGATGTTTCCCCCGAAGCCTATGAGGCAATCATGCGATGTGATGTCGTCACCGGAGGCGTCCGATTGCAAATTGATAATTGAGCGTCAAATGCAATCAAAGATGACTCAAATTCTCGATAATATTTGCTTAAACATTTCTTAATTATTTATAAGTTCTAAAATAGAAGTGTCCGTATTGTGTCTTAAGAGGTGCTATAATGACGGCATAAAATAAAGAGACGACAATTAACAAGGAAAGTGATCTGAATCATCAAATGATCAAGTAAAATGCGGGGAATGAAAGCTTTGTTTTAAGAAAAAGGGGTATTATAAATCCGAAGATTTTATCAAAATCAGTGTTCGTTTTCGGCAAAGATTCAAATTAATTTCGCATTTATGTTTTTATTTCTTGGGAGTTAAAGGAGATTAAAATGAAAAAGATAAGTAGAAAATTATTAGGAGCAGCTGTTCTATTCGTTACGGGATGTTTAATGGTCGGCCTTTTGGCAGGATGCTCAGGCAATAAGCAATCAAATCAGCCACAGCCCTCGCCCACACCGTCGCCCACCGCGACCGCGAATTCGGGCGGAGGCGGTCAGAATAACAGCGGAAATGTTATCGCCATGCTCAAACCCTATGATGATTATGGCTGCGCTTCGGGCAATCAAATGCAATATAAACTCGACGTCGATGACGGCCGCGTGAAAATCGAATCCTATTACTACACAGGTAATGATGATCACGACAATGATTTTTACCTGGATGTTTCCACCGCGCAAGTCAACGGTAATTCCGTGACCTTTACCGGTATCACCAACAACAACGGTCAGGATGTTTCGGGTCAGTTTAACGGCATCACCATGACGACAAACGGCAATTCCCTTACATTGAAAATTGACCGCAAAGATGGCGGCGGCGGAGCCGGAGATCTCACCGGCGGCAACTATACCCTCACACCGATTAATTCAGATGCGTATGACCGCCATGATGATTAATTCGTATCAAACACGAATAAATAATACAAAACGCTCCTCGCATGACGCGGGGAGCGTTTTTGATTTTAAGAGATAGCATTGTGTCGATAACGATTCTCAAATGAGGTTATCGTAAACAGATGTGTTTGATTATATTTGAGATAAGCGTCATTCAGCGCATTATTTGATTTCATCGGTTTCGATGACAAAGCTGACGTCGCCATCCATGGCATCGGCTTTTCCGGCGAAGTTGTTGTAAGCGGCGCTGGCGTCTTTGACGGCATTGAGTTTGTCCGAGAACCCTTTGAAATTGTTGTTGTAGGCATTCGCGATTTGATCAATGCCTTCGGATTTAAAGGTGCTCATGCCGGAGGATAACGTGCCGAGACCGGAGGCCAGCTGTCCGGCGCCGGTATTGAGCTGTACCGCGCCGGCATTTAAAGTACCGACACCGCTTGTTAAAGCAGTTCCATTGGCTTTCAAGGTGTTCAGCCCGGAGCTTAACGACGCGGTTCCGTTTGTAAGCTGATTGATGTTTCCCATGCCGGAAGCAGAAGCGATAATCTTGTTGGCGCCTTCGTTGATTTTGCCGTTGCCGGCAACCAGCGCGTTCATGCCGGACTGGGTATCCGTGCCGACGAGTTTGTCCGCGCCGGAGGCAAGGGAATCAACGGCGGGTTTTGCGCCTTGCGCTCCGTTAATGCCGGCGTTGAGGTTTGCCGCGCCGGTACCGAGTTTGTCAACGCCGGTGCTTAGATTTGTCGCGCCGCCAGCGAGAGATTGCATTTGTTCAAGCATCGAAGCGCCGCTTTCGTCAGGGGTTTCCAGTGTTTGGCGCATAGATTCCAAAACCTGCCAGTTTCCAACGTATGATGCGATTTGCGAATAAGATGCGTATTCTTCTTTGGCGGCAGCAATATCCTGGGGCGTTCCGGATTCGAGTTTCGCGTTAATGTCCGTTTGTAATTCGGTCATTTTGGCTTCGGCTTCATCAAGGGTTGTGATGCCGTAAGGCGATAACGCCGATCTGATAGCGGCGATTTTGCCGTTGATGCTGCCGTCCATATTCGCGATGCCGTCAGATGCCTTTCCCGTGCCGGCGGCGATTTGTTTGGCGCCGGCGGCCGCGCCTGTCGCAGGATCGTTTAAGCCCGAATCGAGGCTTTGGGCGCCATCGGCCAGGGAATTCATGCCGGTTTTGGGATTGCCATCGCTACCGTCGTTGCCTTTGAGCTGATGAAGACCCGAGTCAAGATCTTTGGCGCCATTATAGGCGTTTTGTACGCCGCCGGTATAGTTTTTGAGACCGTCACCAAAAGTTTTGAGTTGACCGAACATCGGCGCCATTTTGATGACAGCGGCGTTTAAGGTTGCCGCGCCGTCGGCCGCTTTGGAAACGCCGGCAACATATTGTTCCGCACCGCTTTGCAGCGTTCCCGTGCCGGCGGATAACTCGGCTGTTCCCGCGGCCAATTGATCTGCGCCTTGACGTGCGGCAAGAGAACCCGCGACCAATTGATCGGAAGCTGAGGTAAGCTGCGTAATAGCGCTGTCCAGATCGTCAAAGCTTTTGATTTTATCAAGTCCGGCTTTGTTGAGAACCTTAGTCGACAAAGAGGTGATGGTCGCACCCATCCTAAAATCGGTGACATCGGCTTCGATGGTGGCCGATTCGGGAATATCAATGTCAAGATTGTTGCCCGACAAGCCAAGAGCGTCGGAAAGACCGGGAAAGCCCAAAGCGATGACGATGTTGTTTTCACCGTCCGCGATGACGGCTCCGTGGTCTATATTGACGTTTTTAAAATGTTCCGAATTCATATCCATGGCTGTCGCGGCGGTAAAGGGAACAGTTGTGCCGCCAGATGTCGCGTGATTGGTATAATTGATGGTCATCACCATATGGCCGCTTTTGCCTTTCATTTCGGCGGCGGACATGTTTTTGCCATCA
>CACZTE010000125.1 GCA_902784045.1 uncultured Eubacterium sp.
ATCATGGCAGCAAGTACGCAAGCGATACGGCTTTTCTTGCCAAGGTTTCTCCCGCGGTCGCCGTGATTTCCGTTGGGAAAAACAACACTTACGGTCATCCCGCCCAGGAGACCCTCGACAGGCTAAATGCGGCGGGAGCTGAGATATACAGAACCGATCAAAACGGTGCTGTTGAAATCACAACAGACGGCGACAGTTTAAAAATTCATTGCTGGAATCCCTGAATATTTGATACATAGCAAGGATTTGTTTGGCTCCTGATGTGGAAAATTGTTTTTCACAATAATGATAATATGAAAGAAAAGAAGACATTTGGGAGTTGCTTGAATGTCTTTTTTTCTATAGAAAAAGAAACAAATATGGTAAAATAATAAAAAAATAATCGAAGATTACCGGAGAAATTGCAAATGAAACAATATATCGTTGACGCGTTTACCCAAACACCTTTTACGGGCAATCCCGCGGCGGTCTGTGTGATGGAGAAGTGGCCTGAAAAAGCGTTCATGATGAATCTGGCCATGGAGAATAATCTCAGTGAAACGGCATTTATCGTCAAAGAAGAAAAAGGCTATCATCTCAGGTGGTTTACACCCGGCTCAGAAGTCGAACTTTGCGGACATGCGACATTGGCAGCGTCTTTTGTCATCTTTCACTTTTTTGAACCGGACAGTGAAATGGTGGAATTTAATACCCTTAGCGGGAAATTGACGGTAAAAAAGAAGGGTGATCTGTTCGAGATGGATTTTCCAATAGACGAGCAAAAAGAAATACCGGTGACCGATGAGATGGAAAAAGCTTTTGGGATTCGACCGGTAAAGGCGCTGCTGGGTCCTGATCTTTTATGTGTTTTTAAATCGGAAGATCAGGTCAAAAATCTTAAACCCGATCAAATCAAACTTGCGATGCTTCCCGGAAGAGGACAAAACGCGACTGCTAAGGGCAAAGATGTCGATTGTGTGTCAAGAAGTTTCTTTCCCAAGCTTTTGGTCGCGGAAGATCCGGTGTGCGGATCGGCCAATTGTCAAATCGCGGATTATTGGTCATCAGAGCTTGGAAAAAAAGCAATCAAAGCCTATCAGGCATCAAAACGAGGCGGATATTTGGTTTGCGAGAAGCGCGACAATGGTAGAATGGCGATCAGCGGAGACGCAACACTGATAGCGATATCTGAATTGGTTGTGAAACCATAAAATAGGCAGGACAGCTCAAACACGGTGTAACGCGATGACGGCAAGACAAAGCCGAGGCCACAATCAACCGCGCGAAGCATGTCCGGGAGAACCGTTTGGCGCGGTCAAGCAGTACCGTGTTGATCGCAAGAGGTTTCCGGAGAAACGTTGTCGCATACGGCCGGTCAGGCCATGGATCGATTGAGAACCAACATACCTTTTACAGGAGAAAAAAATGGCAATGCACAGCAATTGGAATCCATGGCACGGCTGCATCAAGTGCAGTGAAGGCTGTGAGAACTGCTATGTCTATTACCTTGATCGCATGCGGGGCAAAAACGGCGCGGACATTTATCAGACGAAGACAGGCTTTCGCTATCCTTTATCCAAGGACAGGTCAGGTCAATACAAAATACAAAGCGGTGAAATGATCAGTGTCTGCATGACGTCGGATTTTTTCTTAAAAGAAGCCGACGCGTGGCGGGAAGAAGCGTGGGACATGATGCGAAAGAGAAGCGATGTCATCTTTTTACTGCTGACCAAAAGGCCGGAGAGAATCCGGGAATGTCTACCGGCGGATTGGGGAGACGGCTGGGAGAACATATTCTTAAACGTCACGTGTGAAAATCAAAAGAGGGCGGATGAGCGCGTTCCGTTATTGCTGGCGCTGCCGTTTCAGCATAAAGGTCTGCATTGCGCGCCGCTGCTCGGGCCGTTAACCATCGGCAAATACCTGGACAGCGGACAGATTGAACAGGTTGCCTGCGGCGGGGAAAACGACGGCGGAAGCAGACCCTGTGATGATCAATGGGTGCGAAACCTAAGCGACGAATGCGCGACCCGAAACATCACATTCTGTTTCATGGAGACAGGGACGAATTACATCAAAGACGGCAAACAGTACAAAATCAGAAGCAAGCAGGCGCAGAACGCGCAGGCGTACAAATCCGGCTTGACCTATCAGGGTAAACCGATGTGTTTTCACCTCAAAGACGCGTCGGGACAATCGATTTCCAAGGAGGATTTATATGTGCCTCATTTCGTGAAAAAGTGTCAAACCTGCGCGTTTAAGTTAATATGCAACGGCTGCAGCCGGTGCGGCAGATGCGATGGGTGAGGCAGAGCGCGAAAAACCGGATTGCCGCGCGGACACGCGGAAAAACCATGAGACGGGAAACGTCAACCACAAAACCATGACCGGCACACGGCCCGCGAAGCGAAAGGGCGATGGCGGATGGACGCGTGGTTTGCGATGAGGGATAAGCGAAATGGATAAAAAAGCAAGGATAGAAGATACCCGAAAAGCCTTTGAAGCGAGCTTTGC
>CACZTE010000126.1 GCA_902784045.1 uncultured Eubacterium sp.
TTCCGTGCAGGATACCGGCGTTGGTCTTTCGCCCGAAGATCAAAAGAAAATATTCAGCCGTTTTTATCGTGTGGATGACGCCAGAAACCGGGAATCCGGCGGTTTTGGATTGGGACTGAATATTGCCGACATGACAGTTAAGCATCATGGAGGAAAAATCAAATTACAATCAGTTCCTGACGAAGGCAGTACATTTACCATTGTTCTTCCCAAATAAAAAAATCAAGGCGTTTTTCGAACATAACGCTTTTCTGAGTTTAAAAGCCTTTGAAAGTCAAATGTTTGGCTTTCAAGGGCTTTTGCGGTATTATTTTAGAGATATCTTTATTTTAATCAGTTGTGAAAGGACTTAATCTATGTTAAACATCGTATTATATCAGCCGGATATTCCACAAAACACAGGCAACATCGCCAGAACCTGCGCGTTAACTGAGACGAAACTTCATTTGATTAAACCCCTGGGCTTTTCTCTCTCGGAAAAGGCGGTCAAACGGGCAGGACTTGATTATTGGCATTTACTCGATTTGACGGTTTACGATGATTTTGACGATTTCCTTATTCGGAATCAAAACGCGAAAGTATTTTTGCTCTCAACCCACGCGGAAGTCTCCTACGATCAAATGACAATTCCCGACCACGCTTTTTTGCTTTTCGGGAAGGAAACAGCGGGCGTACCCGAATATATTCACGAAAGATACCACGCCAACCGTTTTCGGATTCCGATGAAAACACATCCCGATGCCCGGTCGCTCAATCTCTCCAACGCGGTGAGCATTGTTCTATATGAAGCTTTGCGTCAAAATGATTTTTTTAATTTAAGATAAAAATATTTTGAAAATTTTTGAAAAAGCGAATGAAAAAATTTCATCCCTGTGTTATAATTGTTTTCAATGATTGTATTAATCTGAAAATACAAGCCGGAGAGAATTTATGACTATAAAGAACTTCTTAAAAAAATATGGCAATTTTATTTTTTTATTTGTCTTGATTGTTTTGACAATCGTTGTCATCGCGACGCAAGTCGACCTCAAAGAGTTTATCGATACGCTGTCAAAAGCGAACTTGTTTTTTATCGGTATCGGTATTTTATGCGTTGTCATTTTTTGGCTGTTTGAAGCTTTCATTTTTCTGCATTTGTTTCGCAGATCACGGTCTGATGAAAAATTTTCCTTCGCGATGGTTATTACCTTAGTCGGTCAATATTACAATCTGGTGACGCCGGGCGCGTCCGGCGGTCAGCCGCTCCAATTGCTTGAAATGACGCGAAAGAATTATCCCGTCGGAATCGGAACGGCTGTTCTTGTGCAAAAATACGCGCTTTACCAAATTGCCGTTGTGTTCACTGCCTTGGTATCCATTATTATTAATTGGAATACTCTTGCCACCAGTTCTCCGGCGGCGCAATGGTTGGTGGGAATCGGATTTCTTGTCAACAGTTTGGGTGTTATATTGGTTATCATTTTGTCTTTGAGCGAAAATGTGGCGCGAATCATCGTGTTTTCCATTGTGAAGTTTTTGTGCGCGATTCGGTTGTTTAAGGATAAAGAAAAACTGATAGCAAAAGCCGAAAAATACATCAGCGATTATTCGATTGCCATCGAAGACATTAAAAACCACAAAAAAGAAACCGTCATTCTGATGTTGGTTTCCATCGTGCAGATTCTCATCTATTTCAGTATCAATTATTGGGTTTATCGTTCTTTGGGCCTCAAAGCGGCGTCGCCGTTTTTTATCATTACCATGCAGGCGGTTCTGTATATCGCGATGACCTTCGTGCCCCTTCCCGGCGGCTCGGGCGGAGCGGAAGTCGGTTTCGCGCTTTTGTTCGGCCCGATTTACGGAAAGGTCAACGCTTCGGTCGGTTTGGTGCTTTGGCGTTTCATTACCTTCTTCTTCATCATTCTGTTCTGCGGTATATTCCTGGCTGTCAGAGAATTTTATCTCGGGCGAAAGAAACTCAGTGAGGCTTCGGAGGATCAAACATGAGAACGCTTTATACGGATGATATCACAAGGCGCGTCGCCAAAGCAGTTATCGATATGAACGCGAATTTATCCCCGGATATCAAATCCGCCATTGACGCTGCCCGCGACAAAGAAGGCTCGCCGATTGGACAAACGGTTTTTGACATGATTGAAGAAAACCTGGCGTTAGCCGAGACAAAACAAAGACCGATATGTCAGGATACGGGTATGGTTGTCGCTTTTGTGACCTGCGGTCAGGATGTACACGTTGAAGGCGGAAGCTTGGAAGAAGCTATTCAACAGGGCGTCAGTCAAGGTTATACCGAGGGATATCTTCGAAAATCCGTCGTCGCGAATCCCCTGGACCGTACGAATACCGGAGATAACACCCCAGCAATTGTTTATTACCGCATTGTTCCCGGCGAAATTTTTGAAATCACGCTTACTGCCAAAGGTTTTGGCAGCGAAAACAAGAGCCGCCTGACAATGCTCACGCCTTCCGACGGGGAAGCGGGCGTCGTCGATTTTGTTTTGGACACGATTGAACGAGGCGCGCCCTTTGCCTGCGCGCCGGTAATTGTCGGTGTGGGCGTCGGCGGTACTTTTGAAAAATCGGCGCTGCTCGCGAAAGAAGCGTTGCTGCTTCCGATGGGATACCGGAATGAAAATTCGCGGTATGCCCGAATGGAATCAGAAATCATCAGAAAAGGCAACGCCTTAGGTATCGGACCGATGGGCATGGGAGGACGAAATACTGTCCTTGATGTTCGCGTAAAAGCTTTTCCGACCCACATCGCGGGACTTCCCGTTGCCGTCAATATGTGCTGTTATGTCAATCGACACAAAAAGGTGGTGTTTTGATGCGCCGGATAACAATTTCAGAACTAAAGGATAACATTCGCGGCCTTAAAACCGGCGAGCGCGTTTTGCTGACCGGTGATTTGTACGTCGCCCGTGACGCGGCGCACAAGAGAATGACTGAGGCATTGGCGGCCGGTGAGGGTCTGCCTTTTGATATAAGCGACCAGGTGATTTTTTACATGGGACCATGTCCCGCGGCGCCGGGAGAAGTGATCGGGCCGGCGGGCCCCACAACGTCTCACCGGATGGACGCGTATTCGCCCGCGCTTTTTGAAAAGGGACTTTTGGGAACCATCGGTAAAGGCAATGTGTCCCAATCGGTGATTGACGCGATCGTCGTCAGGCAAGGTGTCTATTTCACCTGTGTCGGCGGCACGGGATGCCTTTCGGCGGACCGGATTAAAAGCGCTGAAGTGATTGCTTATCCCGATCTGGGCGCCGAGGCGATTCGTCATATTCAGGTGGAAGATTTTCCCGTCATTGTCGCGGTTGATTCACAAGGCAACAATGTATTTCATGAACAAAGAAAAATATATCAACAGACTATTGAGTGATTAGGAGGATATCATGCAGAATAAAATGGTAATTAAAAGCGCTGTCAGAGAGGCGGGTAATGATCCGATATTTAAAGTTTCCGGTATGGCTAAAAAGCGCATAGCCGAAATCGGAAAGGAAAATGTCATTAACGCGACCCTCGGCGCTTTGATGGATGACGACGGCAATCTGGTGGCTTTTGACTCGGTTTATTCGGTTTTCGATAATCTTGATCGCACCGAATACGCCTCTTACGCGGGCATCGCGGGCACACCTGATTTTTTGGAAAATGTGGTATACGCCTGCTTTAAGCATCAAAAGCCCGACGCGCATATTCGCGCGGTGGCCACGCCCGGCGGAACTGGCGCGGTCCGTCACGCGATCCGCAATTACGCAGACACCGATGATTATGTGCTGATTCCCGATTGGCATTGGGCTCCTTATGAAACCATCGCCAACGAAAACGGGCGCAAAGTGAAGGCTTTCCCGCTTTTCTCCGATGACGGCGGTTTTAACCTTGAAGGCTATTTTGGCGCTTTTGACAATCTGCTGGACGAACAAAAACGCGTGCTTTCCATTATCAATTCTCCGGCGCATAATCCCACCGGCTATTCATTGTCCGACGGGGAATGGGAAGCGATTAAAGCGCATTATATCGAAAAGGCCAACGAAAATCCCGATTACCGCATTATTCTGCTTTGTGATATCGCCTATATTGATTTTGCCGGACACGGGGAATCCGCCCGCGATTTCATGAATATTTTGACCGGTATGCCCGAAAATGTTCTGGTGCTTTACGCTTTTTCGGCGTCGAAAGGTTATACCATGTACGGCCTTCGAAACGGCGCGATTTTGTGCGCGGCGCCCACCGAGGCCATTGCCGATGAGTTTGCCGCGTCATGCGCCTATTCCAATCGCGGGACATGGTCCAACGGAACCCATGCGGCGATGACCACGTTATCTCAAATTATCGCCGACGACACCTTAAGAGCCGCTTTTGAAGCGGAGCAGGAAAAATACAGAGATATTCTCCAAGCCCGCGCCAAAGCGTTTTTGGACGCCGCCAAAACGGCCGATCTTGAGATTTGCCCGTATGTGGATGGATTTTTCATCAGTATTCCCTGTGAAAACACAGAAGCTGTCCGCGATGAATTAATCACGAAAGATTTCTTCATTGTTGCGTTAAAACACGGTTTGCGTTTCGCGCCGTGCGCTGTTTCCGAGGCGCAATGCCGAATCGCGCCGGAAATGATTAAAGCAGCCATTGAGAAAGTCAATGGTTAATCCCTCCGGAGGTTTAAA
>CACZTE010000127.1 GCA_902784045.1 uncultured Eubacterium sp.
AAAACCGTCGTCGTCCGCAAAGACGATTAAGTAGGTTAACAGATTTTTTGAGGACGCTTTTAAGTTATAATAGGAGTCCGTCATCAAAAGATTCCCGGTGAAATATTTTCTTATAGCCACTTAATTTCCTTTCGAAGCTCGTCACGGCGTCCGCGATTTCGTGGTGGTTCACCGTCATTTCGTTAAAGGTGTTCCAGTAAATCGTGTCATACAAAACGACGTGAAAATATATCCGCGTGCAAAATAACCCTGTCGCTTTTTTTTGTATTCAAAAAAAGAGTCTGAATTGCGTGGAATGATGATTCATAAATGACATCTGATCCGGAAAAAATGAAAAAGGTTTTCAGACCTGTTGTCATCTCTTTCAAATCGTTGTATAATTGCGTTGATTAAATGCCGTTCATAAGAAAAATAGGGACTGGACCGCTCGGTGATCAGCTTGAGAATCCGGCTTGCTTGCTACCCGCTTTTAAAAACCTTAAATGATTTAAAAAAAGTGCTTAAAAACGGCACAAATTTACCTTTTTTCGTGACGAAACACTTTGTTTCGGTTACAATAGGGATACATTAAGCGGTGTCTGCTTTTGACAAAATGATCACATTGACCATCGGTGAACGGCAGACAAAGAATTTTTAGAAAGACGTTTCGGAAATGGATTCTTACGCGAACTGTCTTCACCGAAAAAGTACCTTCCTTTGAGGCCAAACAAACCGCCGGTTGACGGCGCGAAAGGGAGGAACCCCGTGAAAAACAAAGAAATGCGTGACGGCTCTCGCAAGCGAGAAACTCAAATTCGGGAGGAATTAATGAAAGATAATCAACAAAAAACAACATCAAAACGGTCATTGGCCAATATTGCGAAACGCACTGACTTAGATCGCGATGTGCGTCTACGCATGTGGTATCTCTATGACATGCTCTATAAAAAAACCGACGAGGAGCATGCCCTGACCACGCCGCAAATCGTCAGATTGATGCAGGAGGACTACGGCATCTACGTGCACCGCACCACCGTGCCCTACGATATCGCCCTGCTGGAAGCCGCCGGCGTCAAAATCGGCCGCGTCCGCAGACAAGCCTGGCATTTTTATCTGGCCGAGCGCCGTTTTTCCGTGCCCGAGCTCAGACTGCTCATCGACGCCGTCGCGTCGTCCAAATTTATCACTGAGGACAAAAGCCTCACCCTCATCGGCAAACTCATGGGCATGGCCAGCGAACCCTCAACCAAACAACTGACGCATCGGCCGACGGTCACCGACAGAGCCAAAAGCAGCCGCGAAGCCGGCTACGACATCGTCGAAGCCATCGACACAGCCATGACCCAGGGCGTCAAAATCAGTTTTTATTATTTCGATTACGACAACCAAAAACAGCACATCCTCAAAAACGACGGCAAGCCCTACACCGTCAGCCCCTATGACCTCATTTGGGACGGCGATTTCTATTACCTCGTCGGCTATTGCGACGAACGGGAAGCCATGCGCACCTTCCGGGTGGACCGCATTGAGGACGTACCGGAAATCACCGAAGAAGCATTGACAGCGCGTCCCGATGATTACAGTATTTCACGTTATACCAAAGAATCGTTACGGATGTTCTCCGGCAGTGATCTCAAAACCGTCACCATGCGTTTTGACGCTGTCGCGATGAAATGGGTCATTGACCGTTTCGGCCCGTATGTGGACACCAAACCCATCGGAGACGACGCCTTTGAACTGACGGCCGATATTTGTGTCGGTCCCACGTTTTACAGTTGGGTGTTCGGCATGAACGGCGCCGCCGTCATCGAAGGCCCCGAAGAAGTCAAAGCCGAATACCGCGCTATGATCGAAAAAGCCTTGGCCGGGGCGGCCGACTGACAGTATGCCGTAAAAAGCAATTGAAAATCGATGGACGTTGATATATAATAAAAATGTGTCAGCGTCTTTTTTTGGCTTTAACCCGCGCGGCGGGAGATTACTAAGCCGAAAGCATATATAGATGACATCACGATTCGGGATGGTCGCGGCGAAGGTATCCCGGATTCGGCCGAAGGGCCGTGAAAATCGCTTCGACGGCTCAACGACAGCGAAGTGTTTGAAAACAAGGCGCAAATGCGGACAGAACGGACTGAAAACGCAGCGAACGAGGTAGAATAATGGATAGTTTTATGAAAACCAGCGGACTGAAGCGCCGTGTTTTAATCGTAGATGATGAATTAGTCAACCGCATGCTTGTGGGCAACATGCTCGATAGTGAGTATGACGTGGCTTACGCGGAAGACGGCAAAGTCGCCATCGACATGCTGGAAAACGAAAAATTTGGCTTCTCTCTGGTTCTCCTCGATTTAATGATGCCTGTGTTGAGCGGCATTGAGGTATTAGACTATATGAGAGCCTCCGAGCGTCTGCACGGCGTTCCTGTCATTGTCATGACTTCCGATAAAGATGCCGAAGTCAACAGCATCAAACACGGCGCGGTGGATTTCATCACCAAACCTTTCCACCTGCCGGAGGTCATTTTGGCCCGGTGCGAACGGGTCATCGAGCTTTCCGAAGACAAACACATCATCCATTCCGCCGAGAAAGATTCGCTGACCGGCCTCTACACCAAAGATTTCTTCTTTGAGTATATCAAACAGGTGGAACACTACAACAGCGACACACAATCCATGGACGCTGTGGTCTTCGCCATCGAAAACTTCCATCTCATCAACGAAGTCTGCGGCAGGGAAAAGGGCAACGACGTGCTTAAAACCGTCGCCGATCTGTTGAGAAAATTGTTTAAGAACTCGGCGGCTTTCGCCTGTCATGCCGAGGACGATATGTTCTACATCTACTGCAATCACAGAGAATCCTACACCGACATTGTCGACATCTGTCAGGAATCTTTGGAAGAGCAGTCCCGTTCGCCCAAGATCTTCGTGCGCATCGGCGTTTACGCCGAAGTCAACGACGTGGTTCCGGTGGAAACCTGTTTTGAACGGGCCAAACTGGCTTACACCCGCATCAAAAGCGACTACACCCAAAAGGTGGCCTATTACAGCAGCGAGCTTTACGAAAAAGCCATCTATAACGAGAGACTGATTGCCGATATCGACGACGCCATGCAAAACGGCGATATCCGCGTCTATTATCAACCAAAATACGCCATACAGGGCAAAACGCCCAGACTCAGAAGTGCTGAAGCGCTGGTGCGTTGGATTCATCCCGATCTCGGTATGATCAGTCCCGGGGATTTTATTCCGTTGTTTGAAAGCAACGGCCTCATTCAAAAAGTGGACAATTATATCTGGCGGCAGGCGGCGGCTCAGATCAAAACCTGGCGGGACACCTACGGCGTCACCGTACCCGTCTCCGTCAACGTGTCGCGCATCGACATTTACGATCCCGACATCGAAGGATTTTTGGGCGGACTGCTGGTCGAGGATGATTTAAAATCTTCAGATCTGATGATTGAAATCACCGAATCCGCCTACGCCGACAATGCTCAAAGGCTCATCGAAGTCATCAACAACCTGCGAAGTCAGGGCTTTCTCATCGAAATGGATGATTTCGGATCGGGCTATTCATCCTTAAACATGCTGGCCAGCATTCCCATTGACGTGCTCAAAATGGATATGGCCTTTATCCGCAATATGGAAACCGACGAAAAAAGCCTGCGCCTGGTCCGCTTGGTCATCGACATCGCCAAATTTTTGGAAGTCTCCGTCGTGGCCGAAGGTGTTGAGACCAAAAGCCAGTTGGAACTCCTGAAAGGCATGGGATGCGAATACGTTCAAGGCTATTATTTTTCGGGGCCGGTGCCGCCGGAAAAATTCGCCGCGTTTATCGAAGCGGATATCAGAGCGAAACAAAAAGAAAGGGGTAAAAACCGATGACAATCGAAGATTTAAAAAATTTCGGCGCGGATACCGATGATGGTTTAAACCGCTGCTTCGGCAATGAAGGGCTCTATCTCAAGCTGGTAGCCACCATGCCGAAAGACGCCAATTTCGACAAATTGAAAGCCGGCGCCGAGCAAGGCGACACGAATGAAGTTTTTGAAGCGGCTCACGCCCTTAAAGGGGCTCTCGGCAACTTGTCCCTGACACCCATGTATACCCTGGTCAGCGACATTTGCGAGACGGCCAGGGACGGCAACATGCCAACGCCCGAACAAGTCGACGCCCTTTTTGACCTGCGCGACCGGCTTGAGACCATCGTCGGATAATATCGTAAAACACCAAAGCCCGCTCTGCCGGGCTTTTGTTCATGAAGGCGGAAAAGCCTCACCGTCGATGTGAGGATGCCGCCGGCGGAGGTGTCACATGCCCTATCATTTTATCAACGCGAACACAAACCCCAAAACCGACGCCGCCATCACCGAAGACGGCCGGGTTTTTCTCATCCGCGAAGAACAACCAATCGCCCTCTGTCAAGTGAAGCGCTTTTTCGGCGGAGTAGGCGCGAAAGAAGTTAAAAAGGCCCTCAAGCTCGTCTCTGAGAAGGGGGCCGAATCCGCCGCCGTTCAGATAAAATTCCCGACGGATGAATTCCGCCGGGTAGGCTTTGTCCGCGAGTTGGCGGAGGCCGCCACGGAATTTTTAGAGACGGCGGACATGATCATTTGGTTTGTCATGGACGGCAAAAAAGCGTCCGCCGTTGATTCTGAAGATTTGTCGGCTTATCTGCGCGCCCATTATGAGCCGTCCGAAGCATCGCGGGAAGTCCTATTGACGCGGGAGCCCAGCGTGCCCGCGGGATACAGGGCCCAGGACAAAGGCCTTCTCAGCGAGAGCGCCGCGCCTGACGAAAATGAATTCTTGGCGTTGGGCGCGCAAGCGGCGGAGGAAAGCGATGTTTCCTCTTTGGCAAGCGAGAGAGTAACTGAAGATGCCCATGCCGACAGGCAGGAGGTTCGCGCCGACGGCGTTTCGAAAAATCTGAAAGCCAAAGGAGCGGCCAAACAGGCGAGAGGCATTGTCTCGTCTATCCCTAAAAGCGTTACGGCGGATGAAATGTCCTTTGACGAAGGTCGGGACGTCAAAGCCATTGACCAAAGGCTGGACACTTTGGAAGAAGGCTTTTCCGATTATCTGCTACGCCTTATCCGCCAAAAAGGCATGACCAACGCCGAGGTCTATAAGCGAGCCATTGTGGACAAACGGGTCTTTTCCAAAATCAAAAACAATCCCGATTATCACACCGAAAAACGCACGGCGCTCTGCCTTTGCGTCGGCGCCAAACTCGGCCTCGA
>CACZTE010000128.1 GCA_902784045.1 uncultured Eubacterium sp.
CGCGTCACTGTCCCTTTTGAGGGCGGGGACAAACAAAGAGCGAAATTAAAAGCGAGACAGCGAAAAATCAATAGGCGCCAAAAGCGGAAATCAGCCAATCCAAGCCAACCCGATACCGTCGAATTCCTTAACGCGGTGTGAGAATATTCGCTCTAAAAAATCAAAAAAAAACGTGCTAAGATTTAAGTATGATCACCACAAAACGACTCGCGGACAACAGATTCACTCGGCGCCGACACCGCGGGCTTTGATATAAATCCATTGAACGGTCATTGACAAACGAATATGCCCTACGCGGCAATAAAGGCTCATCGCGAACATGCCGGTATGATGAAAACCTCACGGCAGAAGCGAAAGAAAAAAGCCGCGTCAAGCAGCGCAAACTGCTCTTCGCGGCAACCGCCTGAAGCGGTCATTTCAGCAGAGACAAAAGCATCGTGCCCACCATCGTCAGGCAAATATTGCTGGTGACAAAGGCCGGCGCGTAGCCCACCGTGAAAATGGTGCTGCCCGTCTTATCCGTCAGCGAGTTGAGCGCCGGCGTCGACGTGGCGCATCCGCAAATGCCGCCGTACAAATCCGCGGCCGGCAGCTTCAGCACAAACCAGCCGAAAGCCACAGCCAGGGCGGCGGGCAGGAAAATACAAACCAGCGCAGCGATGACCACGTAAATATTGTCAAACGTGAAGACAGCGCCGAAACTCAAAGGCCGTTCCAAAGCGGTGGCGGCGATGAACAGGTTCAAGCCCAAGCCTCTTAAAATCCAACGCGCGCCGGGAGACATCTGCCCCAGCACAGGGAAAGATTCAAAGGAGCAGCCGACGATCATCCCGATAATCAGCGCGCAACAGCCCGTTCCCAAAGCGAAACCCAATCCCGGCAGTTGAATGACCCCCAGGACAATGGCCAGCGCGATGGACAGCACCAGCACCGGAATATCCGAGCTCTGGCCGGTGGTCTTGATAAAACCCACGTCCTTGATACACGTTTCAATGGCCTTCGGTTTACCTGTCAGCGTCAAGACGTCTTCTTCGATAAATTCGTCGGGCATCTGAATGGTTCGGCCGTTTCGGCGGACACGGTTGACAATGATGCCGTAATCCGCGAACCGCTCAAGCAGCCCTTCGGTTTTTTCCTCCCCGATGACCACATCCACTTTCGTGATTTCAAGGGATAAAAACCGGTCATCGGTGATTTCCGTCATGCCCTGTTTGTTAAAGGTGTCAATGTCCTTGACATTCCCCGCTAAAACGAGAATATCCGAAGCTGCGACTGTCAAATCCGGCGTCACGTCAAGAGAATCCTCACCGCGGTACACCCCTTCAATGTGGAGTCTGCCGTCATACACACCGGTCAGCTCACCGACGGTCTTGCCGGCGCAGGACGACGCTTCGTCCACTTGGTAAGCCCGGATCTGCACATTGATTTTCAACGCTTCCAGCGATTTGGAACCGCCGCCCATCGAAGCCACCTTATCCACAACAGACTGCGCCAAATGCACCTTCGTGATGGCAGGAGCCCCGTCCTGAACAAAGATAATCAGCCCCAAAATGGCCAGAATATAGCTGATGGCGTAGGCGACCACATTGCTCTCGCTGTTCAAAATGGTGGATTGGGTTTGAGAGCCGGCCAGAAAACCGCTGGCTTTGGCCGGGTTAAAGCCGAAAATCTGGCAAACCGCAAAAGCGCAGGCCAACACGCAGGCGCAGTAAAACAGCGACAGCCCCACCAGCTTCAGCGTCGACGTGATGCCCGAGGACTTAATCGTGTTTTTGAAAACCGGCCCGGCTTCATAACCGAGGACAAAGGTGAAAAAGGCGAAGAACAGATTCTTCATCGCCACCACTTGCCCGCCGTCAAATTTCGCGCCGCTGCTGGTGATGATAATATTCATGATGATCGCAGCGTACAGCGTACCCAGCGTCGCGTTGTTGGGGAAACGCCCTAAATTGATCTTGCCGAACAAATAGCCGAATCCCAAACAGATGAGAATTACAAACAAAGGATTGTCTACAAGAAATTGAATCATATCACTCTCCCATAAAAAGATGTCACACAGCTTCCAAGCTGTTGAGTCATTATATAATAAACGCGCTGAATTTGCAAATCAACGCGAAAAAAGGGTCGTGTCAAGTTTTTGTGGAGTTTTTTATTGACAAGTCCGACGTTGTTTTTTCCTGCTTGTTCAATCATTTTATTGATCAGGCGC
>CACZTE010000129.1 GCA_902784045.1 uncultured Eubacterium sp.
TGACCATCCCGGTGTATTGCCCGGCGGAACCGGCGGTCTGTTTTAATCTTTTAAACGACTGTCCGTTTTTTGACGTGACGCCCATCACGGAGGGGCTGTCGCTGCCCATCGGCGATGTGACGCTGGATTTCACCCAGCTGTCTCACGGGGTGCCGGATTTCGGCGTGCGCGTGACGGAGGGCGGCTTTGTCTTCGGCTATACGGGGGATACGGCCATGTGCGGCGCCCTGGACGGGTTTTTGGCGCCGGTTCAAACGCTGCTGTGCGATACGACGTTTTTGGATGATGTGGATTCGGATAAGCATTTGAGTGTGATGCAGGCCATCGACGCGGCGCAACGAAACGGCGTGCGCCGGCTGATTATGACGCATTTTCCGGCTGAGGCCAGATCTCAGGCGTATCTGGACAAGGCCCGGGACCGTTTTAACGGGCGGATGTCGATGACGGATATGATGCAGGTGATTCAGCTGTAGGGGCGATGCCAACAGAGCCTGTCTAACTATTGTCATCGCGTTGTGATATGAACATATTGGGGGATGCGCTCGCGGACGCATTCCCAAGAGAATCGGGAAACCGGTTCTCTTTTTTGGATTATTGTTTTGATGAAAGGGGAAACGGTGAAAAGGCCGGCTTTATGGGCGCTTGGAGGGGTTGGACTTGCGATTCTTTTAACTTATTATCAAACGCCCTTGTGGCTTTACGCTTTTCCAATCATTTTATTACTGCTCTTATCTTTTGTCATAGACGGGCTTGGTTTTAAAAGAACGGTGGTGTTCTGTCTTCTTTATTGTGTAGCTGTTTTTGTGTCTTTTTCGGCATTTTCCATCGGAGATGTTATTGCGCCTAAGGACGGCAAGATCGTAACAGTTTCAGGCGTTGTCGACTCCGTGCCGAAAGAAGGCGATCAAAAGGACAGTTTTTTGCTTACGGTCAGACAGATTGACGGAAAAGACTGCCAAAGCCGAATAACCGTGAATGATTACAGCGACTTACAGGAACGAAAAGCGGTGAAACCCGGCGATGTATAGAGATTGACCGGCAGGCTTCGTCTTCCGGAGAACGTGCGCAATCCCGGCGGTTTTGATTACAGATTGTATCTTTTGGGCAATCGTGTTGCGGGCGTGATGTCTTTTTCGGATTCCAATGATTTGGAATATCTGGGAAGCGCGCCATCTGTCATTCACCGTATCGAAAATCTTCGTATTGCGATGAGTGAAGCCGTTAGCCGGGCATTTTCGCCGGATGAGGCCGCTTTGATACGGGGAATTCTTTTCGGAGATAAAACGATTTCTGATCGCGTTCAGGCATTGTTTTCCGACGCGGGAATCTCGCATGTCCTGGCGGTATCGGGGCTCCATGTCGGATTTTTGTTTGCGGCTGTCGCATGGCTGCTGTCTCTTATTAAACTAAAAGAAAAGTATTACTTTGCGGTTTTGCTTCCATTGCTTGCCTTTTACATTGTGCTCACAGGCATATCGTCATCGGTTGTTCGCGCGTCACTCATGCTTACGGCGGTTGTCCTTGGCCGGGTTGTCAAGCGGAGTTATGATATGTTGTCGGGTATTGCCGTCGCCGCGATGATTATTTTGATTGTATCTCCGGCACAGCTTTTTGCTGCCGGCTTTCAAATGAGTTTCGGTGCTGTTATCGGTATATGTTTCTTTTATAAACCAATTTGTTATTGTATAAAAAAACATTTTAAAGAACCCGGTGTTTTACTGTCCGCTCTTGTTATGACATTATGCGCGACAGTGGGCACTTTGCCGGTAACCCTGTACCATTTTCAGACGGTCAATTTAATCGGATTTTTTGCCAATCCTATTGTTGTTCCGATTGTAGGTGTGCTTCTGACCATATGTTTGATCACAGTTCCGTTGATGACACTGTTGCCGCCTCTTTCTTCAGTTTTGGCTTTCGTTCCGTCTTTGATCGCGAAAATCATTCTTGCGTTTACGAACTTTTTTGCGTCCTTTGATTTCCTTCGCTTTCATCGGGGAATGCTCAACATCTGGGAATTAGCCATTCTCGCA
>CACZTE010000130.1 GCA_902784045.1 uncultured Eubacterium sp.
AAGCTTCCCAAAGAAGCCCAGGATCCCGAGACTTTAGAACGCCTTTTGGACGAAGTGCTCATGCATTTTAAAATGCGCGCCCTTTAAAAAGATTCACCCAAAAAGGAAAACCATGACCCTTAAACACGAAACCCACTGCGCGGCCTGCGGCGCCAAGCTGATAACCAAAACCCATCCCACCGACGGAGAGATTCCCTATTGCCCCGAATGCGAAGATTTTCGTTTTCCCGGCTTTAACACCGCCGTCAGCATGATTGTCTTTAACGCCGACAAAAGCCATATCCTGTTATTGAGTCAATACGGCAAAGACGGTATTCTCGTGGCCGGCTACGTCAGCCGCGGCGACAGCCTGGAGGATACCGTCGCCCGCGAGGTAATGGAAGAGACAGGTCTTGCCGTCAAAGAGGTGATCTTCAACACCAGCCGTTACTACGAAGGTTCCAACACCCTCATGTGCAATTTCGCCTGCGTCACCGAAGCAGACGATCTGCGCATTGACAAGGGCGAAGTGGACAGCGCTCGCTGGGTGCCCGTTGAGGACGTCCTTGACGAGATGCTTCCCCACTCACTGGCCAAATGGTTCACCCGGGCGTATCTGGATAAAACCGGACGCCTCTGACAAACGCGAGAGCCCAATCATCGATAACGCTATCCACGCCGCGTGCCGTCACAACGACGCGTCCAACAACAAGGAAAGGATGAAATCCCCATGAAAAAACATTCACACCCGAAACCAAACAACGTCGGGCGCCTCCAAAGCGCGCCTTCGGAAGACAGACTCATCTTGGTTGACGCTTTTGACAATCCTGTCGGCGAAATGGGCAAAGCCGACGCCCACGTGGAAGGCCGGCTTCACCGCGCCTTTTCGGTTTTCTTGGTTGGCGAAAAAGGCATGCTGGTGCAGCGCCGCGCCGCGGACAAATACCATTCCGGCGGCCTGATAGCCAATGCCTGCTGCTCCCATCCCCGAGTCGGGGAAAGCCTAATCGACGCCGTTCCCCGCCGCATGGCCGAAGAGCTGGGCTTTTCCTGCCCTGTCAAAGAAATCTTTGCCTTTGTCTACCGCGCTCCCGTCGGAAACGGTTTAATCGAATACGAATACGACCACGTGTTTCTTGGCCGGTATGACGGTGAAGTTAGCCCCAATCCCGAGGAAATCGACGAGGTCTTTTGGATTTCCTATGACACCCTTTCCGAGCGGCTCCTCGAAACGCCGGAACAGTTTGCCCCGTGGTTTGTCATTGCGACACCCCGGGTGCTCAAAGGGCTTACGCGCAGCGTCTAAGCTTAAATGATTGATTCGTTAAACCGCAATCGCCGGTCATGCACAGCCGATAAGCTTTTGATTAATCAACACGTAAGCCTATTGACGTACAGAATCCTGTCTCTTATAATAAAAAAAAGGAAAGGAGCGTGAACGTCATGCTTGCTGTCAATTACACCCAATTCCGCAATGAAATGAAAAGCCATATGGATCTCGTTACGGATGATTATGAAACGGTGATCGTCACGCGTAAAGAGAATAAAAATGTTGTGATAATCTCCGAAGAAGCCTATAACAATCTCCTTGAGAATATTCACGTCATGGGCAACAAAGCCAACTATGACTGGCTGATGGAATCCAAAAAACAACTGGAATCCGGTCAAACGGCGCAAAAGGATTTAATTGAGGCATCCGATGAATAAATGTTTCACGGACAACGGCTGGAAAGATTATCTCTATTGGGAAACCGAGGACAAAAAGACCCTCAAACGGATCAATCAACTGATTCATGATGTCGACAGAAACGGAAACGAAGGCATCGGCAAACCGGAGCCCTTATCCGGCGATTTAGCCGGCTTCTGGAGCCGAAAAATCAACCGGCAGGATCGTCTGATCTACAAAATCGAGGGCAACGCGATCTATATTCTGTCTTGCCGATATCATTACGGCGATCATTGATAAAACGAAACCAAAAAAAGCATCGTCTGTTAACGCGCGATGCTTTTTTTGTATTAAAACGCGATTCGCATCCCAAAATCGAATCTGTCAACAATCCAAAAGTGTAAATTTGATGGTCATATCATACGCGACAGAGTTATTTTGTGATAAGCGTTTTTCTTGCTGTCATTGGGATGAGGCTCTATCGCCAAAATCGTGATGTCTCCTTTGCCGGGTCCATCAATCCAGAACAAACGACCTGCTGCAGGTGTATTGTTTTGTAAATAAGCGCACCAAACCTTTTGGCCGTATCGGGCTGTCAACGCGTCAATCTCATGACTTTTCAAACTGGGATGCCTAGGATTATTCGCCAGCAACACCAAGGCCTTACCAATCAGACGATACTGCTTCATATCTCCTTTTGACGCCTTCCCGGAATGAACATCTTTTATTAATTTGTTCCAGAACGCCTCCATTTCCGGAACGCCCATGTGAATAGTAAACATCGTTACTCCTCAAAACCGGAAAGATCAATAGCTGAAGACACCTTCCCTTGTTTGAGATTTTCCATGGACAGATCCATCATCGCTAAACTCTTCTCAGAGATCTGAAAAGGAGGAGCCAATTCCCGAGGTTCCAAAATAATCCTACCGTCATCATATTCTTCCGCATGATAATATTCATATAATGCGCTACGTAGGGTTATGCGCTTTTTCGAGTCAATTTTCGCGTCATACGTCTTAACAGCCAACGCCATTTCATCACCTCCAATTGGTAATAATGGGAATTCCCACTTATAAGATACAGCAATTCCACAGCTTTGCCAACTTTTGTCTTCAATGACAAAACATGTCTGCTCGTCAAATCAAAAACCCGACTTTCGCCGGGTTCCATCGTCAACGTCAAGCATTGATTGTTCATTATATTTCTCTGTCGAGAGTCGTTCGTTTAGCTACTCGTTAGGTTTTTCCATGTCTTTTTTAGTTAGATTGTTCGCTTCGCTCACAATCATCTCCACCCGCTTCGCTCGATAAGTTCGCATGAACCTCCACCCATTTCATTTGATAAGTTCGCGTTGCTGAATTAAAAATTCAGACGCTCACTTAAAATCGAAGATTTGGATGTTCACTTACGCTCGGGCTAAGTCAATTTGACGGGCAACAATAACGCACCTGCGGAAATATTGTATCGGCAACGCGTTAACGCTTGGCCCGCAAATATCGTCACTCGAGCGCCGCTCATTTGGCTACATGTTAGGTTTTTGACAGATCCCTTTTTGGGCAGATTTCTCGCTTGCGCGAGAAATCATCTCCACCCGCTTCGCTCGATAAGTTCACATGCGCCAAATCATAGATTTGGATGCTCACTTACGCTCAGGCTAACGCCCTCACTCGAGCGCCGTTCTTTTGGCTGTTCGTTAGGTTTTTTCCCTGTCTTTTTTGGTTAGATTGTTCGCTTCGCTCACAATCATCCGCTCGGGCTAACGCCCTCGCTCGAGCGCCGCTCGCACTTGCTCGCGGCTTACATTCGATCCGGGGCATCGACGCCGAGGATGTTGAGCGCGTTTTTAAGTGTCTGTTTGGCCGCGGTGATTAACGTCACCCGGGCGCGCATAAGCGCGGCATCGTCGACGCGCACACGGCAGGCATTGTAAAACGTATGGAAGGCCGACGCCAAATCGATGGCGTAATGGGTCATGCGGCTGGGATCCATTTTGGCTTCCGCCGTAATGATGGTCTCCGGCAAATCCGAAATCAACGTCATCAGTTCATGTTCTTCGGGCGCCGTGAGCAGAGATAAGTCCGCTTCGCCCTTGGTATCGACATCATCTGTCATCTGCCGCAAAATGCTCGCGATGCGCGCGTGGGCATATTGGATGTAAAACACGGGATTATCATTGGAACCTGTCAGCGCCAAATCGAGATCAAAATCAAAATGACTATCGGGGGAACGCAGATTGAAAAATACCCGGGCCACATCAGTGCCGCACATATCCAAAAGATCACTGAGACCGATGGCTTTTCCCTGACGTTTTGACATGCGGTAGGGCTCGCCGTCTTTGATGAGGCGCACCAGCTGCATGATGACGATATTTAACCTGTCGGGATCGACGCCCGCCGCCTGCATCGCCGCTTTAAGTCTGGCGATGTGGCCGTGATGATCGGCGCCCCAGACATTGACGGCGCGGTCAAATTTCCGGGTCACCAATTTGTTTAAATGATAGGCGATATCGCCCATAAAATAAGTGGGAAGACCGTTGGCGCGAATGAGCACATCGTCTTTTTCGCAACCGTAATCTGTGGTCTTAAACCAGAGTGCCCCTTCTTTTTCGTAAACGGCGCCTTTGGATTTCAGCAAATCGAGGGCGTGCTCGATTTCGCCATCATCGTACAAACTCTTTTCCGAAAACCACACGTCATAATTCACGCCGTATCTTGCCATGTCGGCCTGCATGCCGGCCAGGTTGATTTCCAACGCGTAATCGACAAAAATCGTCTTACGCTCATCGGCGGACATGTCGAGATATTTGGCGCAGGCATCGGTACCGCCGGCGTTTTCGATGAAGTTTTCCATGTGTTTTCGGATATCCTCACCCTGATAA
>CACZTE010000131.1 GCA_902784045.1 uncultured Eubacterium sp.
GTTTGAAGCGTCAACGCGCCGATCATCGAGATCAGGTTTAACGTTCATTTGATTTTTTAATGGCTGTCCCGACGTCGGGCGCCTTTATTTGTTTTGTTTACGCTTGCGTGCGACGGCTTCATTATGCTTGGCAATATTATCCACAAAAATCTGAGCGGAACGAACGCCTTCCTCTTTCATGCGGTTATTGATTGCCGCCGTCTCGATAATCGCGGCCAAATTTCTGCCGCCGGATACGGGAATGGTCACCAGCGGCACATCCACGCCGAGAATATCCGTGGTTTCCTCATCCAGGCCCAGTCTATCATAGGGAGAATGCTCGTTCCAATTTTCCAGGCGGATGACCATCTCAATGGGAACCGCGCTCTTGACCGATTGGGCGCCGTAGAGCATCCGGACATCGATAATGCCGATCCCCCGCACCTCCATATAGTAGCGCAGCATTTCCGGCGCTTCGCCCATCAGCATGTTGCCGTGGCGTCTGGTAATATTCACAACATCATCGGCGATAAAGCTGTTGCCGAGCTTAACCAGTTCCAACGCCGTTTCGCTTTTTCCGATACCGCTGGCCCCCATGATGACGACGCCGACACCGTGAACCTCCACCAGCACGCCGTGAATACTGGTCTTCGGCGCCGTTTTCGCGTCAATATAATCCACCAGACGGTAGATGAGCGAATTGGTTTTCTCCTTGCTCTTAAAGACAATGCGGTGATATTTTTTGGCGTATTTGACAAAAATATCCGCCTGAGGCAAATCCCAGCACACGACAAAACACGGGAAATCCTTGGCGAAAAAATCCTCGATGCGCTTTTCCCGCAATCGGGGATCGAGACTCATCAAATAGGACATCTCTACCTTGCCGATCATTTGAATACGGCTTTCGTCAAAGTATTCATAATAGCCGTGAAGCTGAAGGCCGGGCCTGTTAATGCCCGCGTCGAATAAATCAAAATCACGCTTTTCACAATAAAGAATTTTCAATTCCAATACGGAACAGAATTCTTCAACGTCTATTGTGCATAACGGTTCCTTATGATTGCTCACTGTTTTCCTCTTTCTTTTGCTTTTCGAAATAAGAGACCACCGCTTCAGCGGAGCGGCTGTCCATTTCCGGAATCTCCGCGATTTCTTCAAGGGCGGCTTTTTTGATTTCATCCAGCGTGCCGAAGGCCCGCATCAGCGCTGCCCGCCTTTTCGGCCCGACGCCGGGAATATTCTCCAGTTCCGATGAAAACATCCCTTTCTGCCGCAATGTCCTGTGATAGCCGATGGCATATCGGTGCACTTCCTCGGAAATCTCGTTGAGAAACGAATAAACCGGCGTGCCGTATTTGACGACGTATTCCTCGCCGTGGTAGACCACCCCGCGAAGGGTGTGTTTATCGTTTTTCACCAAACCGCAAACGGCAATGTTAAGCTCGGGATACATCGACAAAATCGACTCCGCGGCCTCGACGTGCGTTTTCCCTCCGTCAATCATGAAAACCTCCGGAAAAGGCAAAAAACCCGCGGTTTTCTCCGGCGCCTCCGCGTTTTTTTCTTTTAAGCCGCGTTCTATACGCCTGAAAATCATCTCCTGCATGCTGCCGTAATCGTTCTGGCCTTCCACAGTTTTGATTTTAAACCGTCTGTAAGCCTTGGGCGCCGCTTTGCCGTTTTCAAAAACGACCATGCCGCCCACGTTATCGCTGCCCGAAATATTGGATATATCATAGGCTTCCACCCTTTCGGGCACATGGTCAATGCGAAGCAAATCCTTTAATGAATCCAGGCGGCTTTTTTTGCGGGATTCTCTTTCGCTTTCCATCCGGAGATATTGTTCCAACGTCAGCTCCGCGTTTTTCGTAACCATCTTAATCAGCGCCGCTTTTTTGCCTTTTTGAGGAACGACAGCGCGCACTGTTCTGCCGGCGCTCTCCGACAGCCAAGCCGTCACGCTTTCTCCTTCATCGGCGAGCATCGGGCACATCAGCACAATTTCCGCCGGAACAAAAGGCGCGTTGCCGTAATACTGCTTGACAAAGGCCGTGATGATTTCACTGTCCGAGCGCTCCGCCGCGCCTTCCATCATCATCTGACGGTTGCCCAAAAGCTTGCCGTCCCGCACATTAAAGGCCAGAACACAGGCTGTGTCGTCCTTTTTGGCAAAAGCGATGATATCCTGATCCCGGGTATTATCGCTGTTCATTTTCTGTTTTTCAACGACAAAACGGATGCCGTTGATTTGATCGCGCAATTTAGCGGCCGTCTCAAAATCCATTTTTTCCGCCGCCGCTTGCATCTTAAGCGTCAGCTGTCCAACCAAATCTTTATCCCGTCCCGACAAAACGGCGAGGACGGCATCAACATTTTTCCTGTAATCCTCAGCCTTGATCTTGCCGGTGCAAGGCGCGCTGCATTGCCCGATATGATAATTGAGACAGGGTCTTCCCCTAACAGTACCGTAGGCCACCTTGCGGTTGCACCGTCTGAGCGGATAAACTTTTAACAGCGCCTCAATGGTCTGTTTCACTGCCGTGCTATTGGTAAAAGGACCGAAATATTTGCCGCCGTCCCGCTTGTGATTGCGCGTCATCAGAATTTTGGGATAATCATTGCCCGTTGTTACTTTAATATAAGGATAACTTTTGTCATCCTTCAGCATGATATTATATCGGGGGCGGTGCTCCTTGATTAAATTGCATTCCAAAATCAGCGCTTCGGTCTCGGTATCGACAACAATGGTTTCAATGCGCTCAATATGCTTGACCTGGGCTCTGGTTTTCGGCGCCAGGCGCTCCGGACTCTGAAAATACTGTCTGACCCGGTTAAACAGGTTTTTGGCCTTGCCCACATAAATGATGTCGCCGGCTTTATTGTACATTTTATAGACGCCCGGCCGTTTCGGAATATTGTTTAAAAGCTCAGTGTTATACATTTTATCATTTCATCGTCAAAAGAATCATCCAAATCCAACGATTATCCTTCTTGTCAAAATCCGGTGCTGAGTCGGATATCCGTTTTACCGTTGTCAAAGCCCCAAAAAAGAATCTTATCTTTTCATTAAAAACAGTTGCGATGAACCTTTCTTTTGATATAATAAATAGCGAAAGAAAAGCTTGCATCCTATGCATCAAAAGATATAAAATAATATCTTAACGGGGTTATCCCTCACATATATTGATTCATCTCACAAAAGAAAGGAGTAATCCGTCATGAGTGAACAAATCAAACATCACGGCACGGATACTGTCATATCCGATGGCAGCTTTCAAGTCAAAATCACACCAAAAATATACGACAACGGCTATACCCTCACCAAAACGCGGGAAAACGACCCCCTGGACATCATTGAAATCCGGGACATTCGTTTACCCCTTTCAGAAAGCGAAATCGTCTCCGTTGCCAAAAAACTGTTGAAGCAATGGTACGATTCCGTTGATTTCTCACATTATAACATACAAACGGTCTAACGCAATACGCCGCGAATGACGATGATGCCCGCTTAGTTATCGCATTCCGGTTTTTTTGTTGAAGGCTCTACGAAAGGTCTTAAATTCATATGACATTCTATGAATCCGTCGTTTTCGAGATCGACTCAGTGCTTATTGACACGTTTCCCGCAATACGCTCACTGTGTATTCCTGAAAACGAAAAAGCATCCGGCAAAGTGATAGATGAAAAATTGCGCTCATGTCTCATGCGCCAAAGCACATCATCTCCCTGGAAAAAAACCTTTGCCAACCGTCACGGTCTCGCCTTTCATCCCACTGTTACATTAAATGATGAGATCATCTCGGTCTGTCAGCCGTATGAGCATGTCGCATCCCTGCTCGAAAGCATCAAAAAAAGCGGGCATTCCGTCGGCGCGATATCCACGTTGCCGGCACCCCTTATTTCCGAAATGCTAAAAAAAGCGAAGCTCACTTATTACGTTGACGCCCTTATCTGCGATGACACCGACATGGCCCGACCTAAAGACGCTCTGCTTGAAGACTGTTTTAAAACGCTTAAAGCCGCGGCGGACCGCTCGGCCCTCGTCGGCGCCTTTCCCTCCAGCGCTCTGGCAGCCTGGAAAAGCATGACCACTTTTTTCGCGTCGGCCTATGGCTTTGGATTTAAGGACTGCGCAGACGCCCTTCGCTTTTCACCGTCTTTTACCGCGGTCTCTCCGGATGATTTTAGCAATCTCAAAAAGCATTCGGTTTTACTCTCCTAAAGAGACCGATTATCATATAATCCGTTATAACGGACTTAACCGTATCAGCTGCCGCGCCCATTACCGACATTGACGCTCAGATTCATTTATCATTAGCCAACTGACTTATTTTTTAATGAGCCAAATGACGGACATCTTAAAACGACTAAAATACCGGATGCGCCGTGAAATAAATGCGTCAGCGCACCGGGCAGTCTAAAACGACGGCAGTTTCTCACCACGAAAGGAACATTTATGAAAACAATCGAATTTGAGCGCTCTTCCGGCGTTCTCATGCACATCTCTTCCCTTCCGGGGGATTTCGGCATCGGTGTTCTCGGAAAAGATGCCAGACATTTCGTTGATTTTTTGTCGAAAAACGGCTTCTCCCATTGGCAAACCCTGCCTGTGGGTCCGATTGACGAATTTAACTCACCGTATCAAAGCGTTTCCGCCTTCGCGGGTAATCCTCTGCTCATCGATCCCGAAGGACTCCTTGCCGACGGACTTCTCACAGAAGATGAAGTGGATGACGCCCGTTATGACGGCTCCCCCTGGATAACGGCCTACGAATGGCTCAAAGAAACCCGCATCCCGCTTTTCAGAAAAGCTTTTTCCCGCGCCGGAATCCTCGAAAAAGCCGCCATGGCCAAATACGCCCAGCAAGAGGCCTACTGGATTAATGATTACGCTCTCTATATGACTGTCAAAGAAAATCTCGAAGATGGCAGATGCTGGGCGGATTGGGAGAACACAGCCCTCAAAGAACGCATGACCGTTGAAATGGCCAAAGTCACGCTATCCTTAAAAGAAGAATTTGAATTCCAAATCTTTTTGCAATATATCTTTGACAAACAATGGTCTGAACTCAAAGCCTACGCGGGCGAAAAAGGCATAAGCCTCATTGGCGATATGCCCATTTATGTCTCCCTCGACAGCGCTGACTGCTGGGCTCACAGACATTATTTCGATCTCGACGGCAAAGGCCGACCCAAAAATGTCGCCGGTGTACCCCCGGATTATTTTTCGGAAGACGGACAACTCTGGGGCAATCCCGTTTACAATTGGAGAAGTCTGAAAGTACACAGATACCGCTGGTGGCTCAAACGTTTGGAAAGAAGTCTTGACCTTTTTGACGCTGTCCGAATCGATCATTTCCGCGCTTTTTCCGCTTTTTGGGCAGTTCCCGCCGGTGAAAAGACCGCTAAAAACGGAAAATGGATTCAAGGACCGGGAATGGACTTTTTCAAAACGCTGTTCAAATCCTTCAATTTTGACAAACCCCGCATCATCGCCGAAGATCTCGGCATCATCGATGATAATGTTGTCAAACTTCTCGACGAATCCGGTCTTCCCGGCATGCGCGTCATGCAATTCGCTTTTATCGACGACGCGAACAACATTCATTACCCCCACAATTATCCCCGCAACATGGTCTGTTATACGGGAACGCATGATAACAACACCCTGCTCGGTTATCTTTGGGATATCGACGAAACCCAAAGGCGCCGCGCTTTAGACTACATAAACTATCAGGCCGGTCAATACGATTGGCAAAAAGGCGGCATGGACTGCACCGTCAATAAAGCGTTTCTTCGCGCATTATGGCAAAGCCCGGCCAATCTGGTCATCGCTCCGATTCAAGATCTTTGCGGTTACGGCGCCGACGCCAGAATGAACACACCGGGAAAAGCCGAAGGTAACTGGTGCTTTAGAATCACGGAAGAAACCCTCGCCTGCGTTGATCAAGAAGAAATTCGCGCCTTAAACCGCATCTATTTCCGTCTGCCAAAAGCGTAATCACCATTGAAAAAACCGTTTCCGGACCATTGCCGGAGACGGTTTTTCGGTTTTTTGTATTCTCTTTTCCTGACTGTCAAACGAAAAAACGCAAGATTATGTTTCCGCGGCATGAAAATCCTTTTTCCGGTACAGCCGGCTTTTTCCTTTGATATCCTCGCTTTTAAACATCGCGCGCACGCCGTCGCTTTTCTCCCAAAGCTCACGCTTAATCCCGACTTTAAAAGGAAGGCGCATATTGCGAAAGCCTTTGATAACAAGCTCTTCCGGCGAATCCTCAAAATGACTGATAAGATCAATCGCGCCGATGTTTTTTTCGTCTTTCCCGATTAATATGAGTTTCACGGTGTTCACCGTCACATCGTCATAGCCGTCGCAGGTCAGCTCGATTTGTCCGCTCAAAAAAGCATGATCAGGCGATAAATTGATTTCCCGATCAATATACGAAATATACAAATCTTGAGCGTTATATTGATGCCTGTGAAAAATGAATGATTTGAGCGCGCCCGAAGGATTTCCGATAAAACTCGATGTCATGATTTAGTCCTCAATCAAACATTTCCGCTCCCTTGGCGAGCAAATCAATAATCGGCAAATGCTGAGGACAGGCACCCTCACATTGACCGCAGGCTACACAATCCGACGCCCTTCCTCCGGCGCTCACACTTCTCTCATAGCGCCGTTTCCCGCTGTCAAAGTCAAAGGTCTGCGCCTCATTCATCGCGCGGAAAACGTCGGGAATGGGAATATTCATCGGACAGCCGTCGACGCAATAGCGGCACGCCGTGCAGGCAATGCTCTCACCGGCAGCGAGGATATCCTGAGCTTTTTGAATGACGGCCTGCTCGTCCGCCGACAGCGGTTTAAAATCGCGCATATACGAGAGATTATCTTCCATTTGGGCGGTATTCGACATACCGCTTAACACCGTGATAATGCCGTCCATCGACGCCGCGTAGCGAATCGCCCATGACGCGAAAGACGCGTCGGGATTGGCAGCTTTAAATAAGTCTGCGACGGCCTTTGGCGGATTGGCCAAAATCCCGCCTTTTACCGGCTCCATCACAATGATGGATTTCCCGTGGCGCCTGGCGATTTCATAATTGGTTCTGGAAGCGATGGCCGGGTTTTCCCAATCGGCGTAATTAATCTGAAGCTGAACAAATTCGACATCGGGATGCTCGGTCAGAAGCCTTTCCAACAGCTCCGGCGTTCCGTGAAACGAAAAACCGTAATGCTTGATGTATCCCTTGTCTTTCATCTCTTTGACAAAATCCCACAAGCCGTATTCGGAGTATTTTTCTTCGTTGGTCGTCATCAAGGAATGCAGCAGATAAAAATCAAAATAGCCCGCGCCGGTGCGTTCCAAGCTGGTGAAAAGCTCTTGTTTGGCTTCTTCTTCACTATTGCCGCCCATGGTGGCGTGAAGCTTTGTCGCGAGTTGAAAGGATTCTCTCGGATAACGCTCGACTAACGCTTGCTTCGCCGCTTTTTCTGAACCGCCTTTATCGTACACAAAGGCTGTATCAAAATAGGTCAAACCCGCGTCCATAAACAGATCGACCATTTTTTTTGTCTCTTCGATATCCGGATTTCCGCCGCCCGCGGTCCCGGGTAAACGCATCAATCCGAATCCTAATTTGGGAATTTCTTTTCCGAAATATTCACTCATTGTTTTCCCTCCTTCCGATTGTTGGTACACGTCTAATCATTTAATTGCATTATACTAAATTTTGCCCGATTCGTCCATACCGCGAATCATAAATAGCTCTTTATCCGCCGCCTGATATTTGATATAATGGTCACAATTTCATGCTAAAACTGTATCATCCGGTTCCGGTGATTGATGATCAACCATTCAACCGATGCCCAACCGGACTGCGCAGTTCGGCTTCATCTCATTCATACGATTCGGAAGGAAACACAAATGGATCTCAGCAACAAAACCGTGATTATCGGTGTCACCGGCAGCATTGCCGCCTATAAAATGGCCGATTGCGCCAGCGCCCTTGCCAAACAAGGCTGTGATGTCAACGTGATTATGACAAAAAACGCCACGGAAATCATCTCACCGCTCACTTTTTCCACCCTGACCGGCAATAAAACCATTGTCGACACCTTTGACAAAAATATCAATTACAACGTCGCGCATGTAGCCTTGGCCAAACGCGCCGACGCGCTGCTCATCGCCCCCGCCACAGCCAACATTATCGCCAAGCTGCGTTACGGCCTAGCCGACGATATGCTCACCACCACGGCCCTTGCCTGCACTTGTCCCAAACTGATTGCTCCGGCGATGAACACCGCCATGTATGAAAATCCCACTGTTGGGCGCAACATTTCCGGCCTTGAAGCCGACGGATGGCAGGTCATTGAGCCTGATGCCGGCATTCTTGCCTGCAAAGACGAAGGAAAAGGCAAGCTTCCCAAACCGGAAGCCATTTTGGATGCGCTCTATCCCCTGCTTTATCCCATGAAAGATATGGCGGGCAAACGGGTGCTCATTACCGCCGGGCCGACGCGGGAATCCATTGATCCGGTGCGTTTTATTTCCAACCGTTCCAGCGGTAAAATGGGTTATGCCTTAGCGAAAATCGCGGCCCTTCGCGGCGCCGATGTCACTTTGGTATCCGGCCCTGTAGATTTAAAGCCCCCCTATGGTGTAAAGATGATTCCCATCCTTTCCGCAGAGGATATGTATGACGCTGTCGTCTCCCGGGCGGACAATCAAGACATCATTGTCAAAGCCGCCGCCGTAGCCGATTATACGCCGACATCTGTGGCTGACAATAAAATCAAAAAATCCGACGGCGATATGGCGATCGCCTTAAAACGCACCAAAGATATTCTTGCCCATTTGGGAGAGAACAAGCGCGATGATCAGGTGATTTGCGGCTTTTCGATGGAAACGGAAAATCTCATCGACAACAGCCGCGGGAAATTAAAGCGTAAGCACATCGATATGATTGTCGCCAACAACGTGAAAGATGAAGGCGCGGGTTTTAAAACCGATACCAATCTGGTCACCCTGATTACCGATGATCAAACCATCTCCTTGCCATTGATGAGCAAAGATGATGTGGCCTCCGCCGTTTTTGACGCGTTGCTCCAACACATCCATTAAGCCCGTCGCTTGACAACCAAGCCATTATCCTGAAGATGATTTCACGATGATGGCTTTTTTCGCGTGCCGTTGTTAAGGACGCTTTTCGATTTGCTCAATCAGATCAAATAATGCTTCCGGCGAATCGGCGAAGGTGATGTCATCCAAATGAGACGCCGGCAAAAACTCTTCTTTGACAAAACGCGTCATCTGCGCCTGAAGCGGTTCATAAAAGCCGTCAACATTGGCAAACACGGCGTGATGCTCATGCCTGCCGAGATGACGCCATGAGAGAATGTCCGATATTTCTTCCAATGTGCCCAATCCGCCGGGCA
>CACZTE010000132.1 GCA_902784045.1 uncultured Eubacterium sp.
TCATCTTACATTGAAAGGAAATTACAATATGGCAAAAGTTGAGATTAAAAATTTAAAGAAATCTTTTGGTGATTTACATGTATTAAAAGATATTAATTTGGCTGTAGAAGAAGGAGAAGTAATTTGCATTATCGGTCCATCTGGTTCTGGAAAGAGTACGATGTTACGATGCATTAATGCTCTTGAAGAAGCTACAGATGGAACAATTATTGTTGATGGCAATGAAATTACCGATCCAAAAGGCGATATTAATATGTTTCGCCGAGATATTGGGATGGTTTTTCAACAATTTAATCTTTTCCCGAATATGACGGTTTTAAAGAATATTACTTTTGCGCCGGTATCGCTCAAAATTCTTTCTCAGGAAGAAGCGGAAGAAAAGGGAAAAGCATTGCTCTCGCGTGTCGGCATGCTTGATAAAGCCGACGCGTATCCTACCCAGTTGTCAGGCGGACAACAGCAACGTGTCGCAATTGCCAGAGCGTTAGCCATGAATCCGGATGTTATGCTCTTTGATGAACCGACAAGCGCCCTTGATCCCGAAATGGTCGGGGAAGTTTTAAACGTCATGACAGACCTGGCCAAAGAAGGCATGACGATGATTATCGTTACGCATGAAATGGGATTTGCCAGGGAAGTTGCCGATCGAGTCATTTTTATCGATGAAGGCTATATTGTTGAACAGGGAAGTCCGAAAGACGTATTCAGTAATCCGAAAAACGAAAGAACCGCCAACTTCTTAAATATGGTTTTATAAAATACATAAAATAACGCAGGCTGTCAAAAATATGCTGAAAGCCTGCGTTATTCGATTTTAAGACACTCGAGCAAGAATTCTGCGTCTATTTATAAAGCTCGAATTTTGATTAGTCGAAATTGCTAATAGAAGCTTAATGCGTTAAAAGACGTGTGGTTTTTCAAGTCTACAGTCGTTTTTACACGCATTTTTTTTGAGAATATAATCTTTAGTTTCCTACAGCTTTTTTCGTTGGATTTAACGATTTTCTTTTTTCTTCGCCAATCTCATCAGCTTTTAGTATGCCGGTAATGAGATTATCAACAGATGTATCGGCCGGGACTGCTGCGATATGCTTTGTGGTTCGCGCTTTTTCTGCTACTTTAACCAAACTTGTGTGATCTGATTTATCAACGCCTATTTCCGCTAGAGTTATCGGAAGACCGACACTCATACAAAAATCAAATACGTTATCAATCATTTCTCTCGAATAATTTTCAATTACTAGTTCACATAAAGTTGAGAAGGCGACAATTTCTCCATGAGTTGATTTATGACATTGCCAAAGAGCAGAAAAACCGCTATTTAAAGAATGTGCTGTCGCGCATCCCGCCGATTCACAGCCGATTCCGGAAAGTAGGGTATTAGCTTCAATAACATCTTCAACTGCTTCACTACATAGTCCATTTCTAAAATCAGATAGCGCTTGTTTGCCACACCTCATCAGCGTATGAAAACATAATTCGGATAGATTCATTGCTGCTAAAGATGTTTTATAACCTTCACCGACACGATTTTTTGTGCATGTTTCAACATGGGCCTTTGCTTCAAAATAGGTAGATAAAGCATCACCCATTCCGGAGACAAAATAACGTTCCGGAGAATTCATAATAATATCGGAATCAACAATGATGACATCGGGATTTCTTTTGTAATAAATCGAACCCGCATGTTCACCGGATTCGGTATATGTGGCTGAAAGAGCGCTGGTTGGCGCATCGGTGGAGACGACAGTTGGAACCATAATGATTTTCGCATTATTATAAATGCCGGCATATTTGGCGCTATCCAGAACCTTGCCGCCTCCGATGCCAATTACCATATCAAAACCTTCAGAAAGTTTTGTCAGGCGCTCACATTCTTGACGTGTTGTTTGACCTCTGAAAATTTCTATTTTTATATTTCTGCCCTCGGAAGCAAATATTTCATGTAGTATTGGCGTTTGTTTATTTGCAAGTGAGGGAGAAATAATAACAAAAGCAGATTCCCCTAAATCTTTAGTAAGTTCTCCTAAACGCGAAAACAAACCGGGGCCTTGATAATATTTTGGTGGACATGCGAATGCACGTACATATATTGACATTTTTCTATTCTCCTTATTGATGTGTTATCCATTATATCATAATAGCTAACGTTATGTTAGGAGCAAGCGTATTAATCATACGTGTCTTAGATTTTTTGTTGAATATAACAGAATTGATGAGTATTCTTTCATTATATGATGGACTTGACACTACGTTTTTTAAGGAAAAA